>CANRQA010000006.1 GCA_947632635.1 uncultured Clostridia bacterium
TTTTCCATATTCTTTCTTTAATTCTTTAGATAGTTTTTTCAATATTTCTGTACCATAGTCTGCACGATTTTCGCCTTCTAATTCTTCTTCTGCAATTCTATATCCTATAAACCAATTTCTTTCTACTAAAGCTATATTTACTGATTGATAAGCATAATCTCTTGCTGATTCAATAATAGAACATACGTCTTCTAATACATTATCAGTTTTTTGGTATTTAATAATCATTGAATTATTGTTTTTTTTCTTCTAAACTCATTTTTTACCTACTTTCTTCTGTTAAATTAAACTTGTTTAACATTTTTTTAGTTGCAAAACCATTATGTTCTTTTACTCTTTCTAAAAATACAACTCCGTCCAAATAGTCACACTCGTGCTGTATATCCCTTGCAGTAAAACCTTTTACCTGTATATATCATTATTCTATCACGTTTCACTTTCTTATATCCAAATTATATCAAAAAAATCCTATTATTACAATGAAACAATAAATTTTTTTACTTTTTACATAAAATCATGATATACAATATGTGTATTTTATAGTACACAGCAAAAACAACCGAGAAAATTTATATATATGTATTTACAAAGTCTAAAGAAAAATCTGTAAATAAATTAAATTTTTTATTGAATTAAAATACTGAGTCGGGAAAAAGTCGGGAAATTAAAAAAAATAGAGCCAAACTTAAGTTTTAAGTTACGCTTAGCTCTATGTATATGGTGCCCCAGAAGCGATTCGAACGCCCGACCCACGGCTTAGAAGGCCGTTGCTCTATCCAACTGAGCTACTGGAGCAATTACTATATAATAATAACATATTTTAACGTAAATTGTCAATAGTTTATGCAAAATTTAAAAAAATATTAAACAAAGGAAGATTTTTATTTATCTTCCTTTACTATTTTATATCCATACTTAATAATAAGTTTCAAAGTTTCTATTGAAGTATTTCTATCATACTCCTTTTCAATATCAGGTAAATCAGAATATGGTATAAGACAAGGCGTAGTTTTTAAATTATCATCTCTTTTTTCACCATATTTCCACCCCTCATTTATTCTACTACTTGCCCATACATCATGAGTATTTTTTGCAAGTTTTTCAGCAAGTTCTAATATATCATCACTTAATGTTATATTTGATGTATCTTCTGGTGTTGGTTTATACATATATCTTCCTCTCCTTCATTATTTTAAAATCTGCGGAATGCTTTTTATTATATCCTCATCAGATTTTTTTAAATCTTTTTTTATAACATTTTCTATTTCCTCTAAATTTTCATACTCTGTAAGTGCTGGATGAAGTTTTGCAAGATGATGTCTATAATCGTTTGTTATAAATACATATTTTTTCACATCTTCAACAGATGCACTGTTATATCCATCAGCTCTCATATATGCCATCCATCTATCATGTTCATTTTTTGATAATTTCTTAATAACATCCTTATTATTTAATAATTCTTCAAATAATTTTAAATCTTCTTTTAAATTATTCTTAAAATTATCTTTTAATATAGAATAAATTTTATATTTAATATGTAAAGCAGTTGCTCTTGATGACCTTACATTATATTCTAGTTTATAATATTCTATCAATTTTGTATCATCCGGATTATATGATAAATGTACTTTTTTAGCTAACTTTTCAATATTTGAATTTATTATACTACTATGTAAATACATTTGTCTTATACTTCCAAAAGCATTAATATTATAACTATTATTTTTTTCATTTTTTAATACATTAATTTGATTACTTTTTAAATCACTTTGAACAAAAGCATTAATAATAGGCATATTTGAAAAGTTTTCTTTATCTTCTCTTAAAAAGAATCTTCTTAAGAATATTGCTGTATTAATATTTTCTTCATCACTATCTAATGCAACAATACAATAATTTATTCCTGTTTTTGCAAGTTCATTTAATTTTAATGTAGCAAAACTTGAATTTATATCAGCAGTTACAAAATTATAATCGTAATTTTCAATAAGTTCTTTGTTATGGTTCAATAATTCTTCTTTTAGTTTATTTGCATTAATATCTATTATACTTATTTTTAATTTATAACCAATAAGTTGACCACACCAAGTAACAGTTTTTAAAAATTCTTTTGCCATTTTGCTAGTACCAACAATAAGTACAGAAATTATATTATTAGTAGCATGTAAATATAACGGCTTTCTATCAAGCAAGTTATATACTGTTCTTTCAATTTCATTTACAATTTCTAACTGTATATTTCCTTTATCTGTTGAATCTAATATTATTCTTGGTAAATCAGTATTTGTTATTAAATATATTTTTATATTCTTCTGTTTATATTTTTCTATTAAACTTAATGTAATATCTAAATCTTTGTCACTATCATTTGATAAAATGTAGCAAGTAATATCTTTACTTCTTATACTATTTAAATTAATGTTTTCTAGACTTTTTGTATATTTTATTATATTTGCCTCTTTAATATTTTCTAATATACCATTTTCTTCTTCTTTGTTATAATTTGCAAATAACATTGTAATATTTTTATTATCTAAACTTTCAGCAATAGTTATAGATTTTTCATTAATATTTGAAAATATAACAACTTTTTTATTAAAGTTAAATAATAATTTTATTTTTGAGGTAAAATCATTTATTAAAGATAATAAAAAAGATACTGTAAGAAGTGGCATTAATAAATGATGTATATACATTAAACCGATGTATATTATATTAACTATTCCAACAGTTTCTATACTGTTTATAATACTTATATCCTCATTTAATATTATAGTTTGTGCAGCATATATAATTGAAAATACAATTTTTGATACTATATTACTTGCCTCTATTAATGGATATACAAGTACAGTAAGTGAGATTGTAAGTCCAATTAAAAGTATTGGGATACATTTTTTTATATCATTAATGTGCCTTTTTGCTTTAATCCCTGTAAATATTAAAATTATACAAACAAGTATTAAATATATAATTTTTTCCACAACATTCACCTCAATAAACTACAATATAATTATATCACCTTTTTATGTAAATTTCAAGTGAATTAAATTAAAAAGCTGTAGAAAATAAAGCACTTACAATATATTTAATTGTAAATGCTTTATTTTAAAAAGTACTATTTCTTCATACTATATTTTCTCTTAGTGGCTTCTCCACCACGTATATGTTTAACTCGCGCATTATATTCTAATTTCTTTTTTACTTCATCTACTCTTGAAAGATTATACTTAATAGCACGTACACTCAAATCTATGTGTACAGAGCTTTTTGAAACATTAAGCGTTTCAGCCACTGTCCTAATTGTTTGTCCTTCTTTTAAGAAAAGCTCTATTTCCTCCTTTGTCCGCATAACCATTTCATTTTGATCTGCCCTTTTTCTTTCCAAAATTACCACTCCTTAAATTTAATTTGTTTTTAACAGTATAGATAACATAATAACTATTATACTATAATTTTTTTTATTTGTAAAGTGTATTTGTACATTTATTTTTTATTTTTTATTTTTCATTTTTCATTTTTTACTTTTTCTAAATACTCATCATAAGTCATTCTTCTATCAATAACTCCATTATCTGTTATTTCTATAATTCTATTTGCTATAGTTTCAATAAACTGATGATCATGTGAAACAAAAATCATTTCAGCTGTACTACGAATAAGTCCGTTATTTAAAGCAGTTATACTCTCTAAGTCTAAATGATTTGTAGGTTCATCTAAAAGTATAAAATTAGGTTTTTCAAGCATACAGCGAGATAACATACACCTTGCTTTTTCACCACCGGATAAAACATTTACCTTCTTTAAAGATTCTTCACCAGAAAACAACATCCTACCCAAAAAGCTTCTAATTATAGTTTCATCATTAATGTTATATTCATCTGCTAGCCATTTAACAATAGATTTATCTGATTTAAAAAATTCTTCATTATCTTGTGGTAAATATGATGGTTTTATAGTTTTTCCAAATGTAATTTTTCCTTTATCTTGCTTTGTAATTCCCATTATTACTTTAAATAAAGCAGTTTTTGCTATAGAATTAGAGCCAACAAGTGCAATTTTATCTCCCTTTAATACTTTAAATGAAATGTTTTTTAATACTTGAACGCCATCAATATTTAAACTAATATTATCTACATCTAATATTTCTTTTCCAGATTCTACTTCAGGTTTAAATTCTATAAACGGATATTTTCTTGTAGATGGTACTATTTCATCAAGCACAATTTTTTCTAATGTCTTTTTCCTTGACGTAGCTTGTTTTGATTTTGAAGCATTAGCACTAAATCTACGTATAAAATCTTCAAGTTCTTTTATCTTTTCTTCCTTTTTCTTGTTTGCCTCTTTCATCTGTTTTAAGGCTAACTGACTTGATTCATACCAAAAATCATAGTTTCCTACATATAATTTTATTTTGTTATAGTCTATATCTACAATATGTGTACAAACTTTATTTAGAAAATGCCTATCATGAGATACTACTATTACAGTATTTTCATATTCAATTAAAAATTCTTCAAGCCAAGATATTGCATCTATATCTAGGTTATTTGTAGGCTCGTCAAGAAGTAATATATCTGGGTTTCCAAATAGAGCTTGAGCAAGTAATACTTTTACTTTTTGTGGTCCTGTAAGCTCTTTTACATATTTATCATGATACTTTGTTTCTATTCCAAGACCATTTAAAAGTTTTTCTGCATCACTTTCAGCCATCCAACCATTTAAAGCCTCAAATTCGGCTTCTAGATGTCCTGCTTTTATTCCATCTTCTTCATTAAAATCTTCTTTTGAGTACAGTGCCTCTTTTTCTTTCATTATATCATATAGCCTTGTGTTTCCTCTAATTACAGCATCAAGCACTTTTACATCATCATATTCATAATGGTTTTGTTTTAAAATTCCAATTCTTTCATTTGGCGAAATAAATACTTCTCCCTCACTTGGTTCTATCTGACCTGAAAGTATTTTTAAAAAAGTAGATTTTCCTGCACCATTTGCCCCTATTACTCCATAACAGTTTCCTTTTGTAAATTTTATATTCACATCTTCAAATAACGTTCTTTTTCCAAATCTTAAAGTTACCCCACTTGTTCCAATCATATGTTTTTGCCTCCCTTTTTAATAAAATATATTTTACTATATATTTTACTTAAAATCAAGCATAACAAAATCGCTATTAAACATATGTAAAATAGCGACTAATTTAAATATTTTTTCCTATACAAAATTTAATACTTTGTATTATGCGATAGCTTGATGTTCTGAACTATCAAATGCAAGTATTGCCATAAATATTATATTTAAGAATATTAGACCAACGGCAAATCCGCCACCTTTTCCAAATGCTTTAGCAAGATTTACATATAATAGTATCATAACAATAATATTTGCAATTGGTACAAGCATAAGAAGTAATAACCATGGATTCATATTTGCAACTTGGAATAACACTACCATATTGTATATTGGAATAAGTGATGCCCAACCTGGTTTTCCAGCCTTTGTAAATATCTTCCACTGACATATTATTGCAAACACAGCAATTAACAATGATATAATATAAAACATTACACCCATTGCTGCAATAGCGCCAAATAACGCTCCAAAAGCTCCACTTTCTTCAGCTGTTAAAGCTGTTGTTCCATAATCATACATAGTACTATAATCGTACATAATATCCCCTCCTGTAGTTATAATACAACATTTTATAATCTTTGTCAATAAAATAACATAATTTCATTTCTATTTTTTTATTTTTTTCGACATTTTTCTGATATTTATTGATTTTACTAAATTATTAAGTTAAAATATAATTGGTGATTAAAATGAGTAAGAAAAAAGATTTTGATAAAACTAAAGAAATACTAAAAGAACAAAAAAAGAAAAACGAAGAAAAAGCTAAAAAGGCTTTAGATGAATACAAGAATTTTGCAATGAAAGGTAATGTTATTGATCTTGCTATTGGTGTAGTTATTGGTAGTGCATTTACAAATATTGTTAATACTTTAGTAAGTGCTATAATAACACCTATTATTAGTCTTTTAACTAATGATGTTGATCTTTCAACTTTATTTATAACTCTAAAAGGTGGTCATTTTGATACACTTGCAGAGGCAAAAGCTGCAGGTGCAATAACACTTGATTATGGTACTTTTCTTAATGCAATCATTAATTTTTTAATTATATCTATTGTTCTTTTTATAGTATTTAGAAAAATTATGAAAAGTAATAGAAATAACGCTAAAGAAGAGGCAGAAATTAAAGAAGTTACAACAAAAACTTGCCCATATTGTATGAGTACTATTCCAATTGAAGCTTCTAAATGTGCATATTGTACAAGCTCTTTAGAAAATATACAAGAAACTGAAACAAACTTTAAAATTGAATAAGAAAAACTAAAAATACTCTAATAGCCAAAACTACTAGAGTATTTTTTCTTATTCTATTACCATATTTGAATTAAATTTCATATCATTTCCTATTTTTTTATCATTACTTGATGCATTTGCTCCCTCTTTTAATATATCCAATTTCTTTGTTACTACTTTATATTTCTTGCTTTCACTATCTAATTCAAAAACACTAATAGAGTTTTCTAAATTTGGCTCTAAATGTTTTAATTCAGTAGTAAAATACAGATCTTCATCTTTTAAGAAGGTACTTACTTTTTTTATTATTCTAAACATCTCTGCAATATGTTTTATATCTTCTCCAACAAAGACAAGTTGAGGTACGTTATAAAAACCTGCATCATTTTTTGCAAAATTTTCGTAAAAGTCAGAATATAATTGTACTTTTTCTGCAAACATATTTTCCCAATCTTCATTTCTTCTAACTACTTCAAATACAAAATTTACTTCATCTGCGTCTTTTTTTAATGTTACCATTCCACCAGTTGGTTTAAATTTTACATTGTATTTTTTTGAATAAAGTAGTATGTTAGGGTCAGTAGATTTATATGCTTCTACTTTCTGCATATATGCTATTATAACCTGATTACCTGCTAGTTTTCTTTTTACTGCATATGCTGGTTTTGTATTATCTGTTGGTTGCCATGTTGTAGGTATATTTCTTTGTTTTAATATATACGTAGCAATTTTATCCATTGCATAAGCCCTATATGAACTCTTACCAGATTCACTTTGGAAATAATAACGTGCTATTACCTTTGATTTAGTTAAATCTTCTAGCCATTTTGCAACTTTATTCTGCTTTTTATCTTCTTCAATATCATCTAATTTACCTCTTAAGTCTAAAATTTGTGTAACTTGTCTTGATGTTACAAATCCAAATTCATTAACAACTTCTAATGCCTTTATATGAGATTCATTTATATATCCCATATCCATTTTAAATACTACTTGGTTTATTGATGCAAATCCATCCTTTCCATCAAAAACCTTTACTTCATTTTCCCTTACAGCAAATGGGGAAACAACTGTTTTTACTTCTTTATCATTTACCACTTAAAACACTCCTTAAATTTTAATTTTGAAATTTAACATTCAATTATCTAAATATAACTATTTAGATATAATACAAGGAAAATTTCTTCCTATAATTTAATTATACACCACATTTTTATTCTATGCAATAGAAAAATAGAAAAAAAGTAGTAACAAAAAAGTTACTACCCAAATTTATCCAATAATTACAAGTTTTATTTTCTTTTTTTCAATGTTTATTTTCTTTATACTTACAAGTACTTTTTGACCATATTCTATTCCGTTTACATGTTCAGCAAGTCCTACTAAATTTGGCTTTAATTCAACAAAGACACCAGATTTTATTCTATTTCTAATTATTCCCTCTACTATGTCGCCTTCTTTTATTTTTTTTACATTTTCTTCAAATGTTCCAAGCAATTCTTTATATGATAATTCAATTCTTCCTGTGTCTCTATCATATTTTTTTACTACTACTTCTATTCTTTGACCAATTCTAAACATATCTTTTGAGTGCTGAAGTGGCATATCTGACATATCTTGAAGTTTTAATATTCCTGTAACTCCACCACCTACATCTACAAAAGCTGCATACTCTGTTGTACTTACTACAACACCTCTTAATTTCATTCCTGCTTGAAGATGCATATACATCCAACGTCTAACTTTAAGTTCAAGAATTTTTTTAGACATTATTAGCTCTATATTATCTGCATTTTTAATAATATCTTTTATACATACTTGTATTACTTTTCCTTTTTTGTTTTCAATATGTTTTTTATCTACAAGTCCATCTTCTGAAGCTATACTTGATGCTTCTTCTCTTGGTACCATTGCTTTTATATTACTTCCTACTTTTCCTACCATATTTAAACTATCATCAATATCTTCAACATACATGTCTAAAACTTGCTCTTCTTTTTTTATTTTTTCTAATTCTTCTAGAGTATATACTCTATTTTTTTTGCTACTTTTTCGTGTGTTTTCCATACAAAACTCCTTTTAATTATTAATATTTTCTACACTTAATATTTTAAATTTATTTTTGCCAAATAACGAATTTATTTTAAAAGTTACTTTCTTTTTTTGACAACTTCTACCTTCTCCTGTTTTTTCTACATTGTCAAAATTTCCAGTTATAATATTACTGTCATTATTTTTTGCTTCTATTAACGTAGGTAAGAAACTTGTATCAACTACATTATCTTTAAAATGGTAAAGTTCCATAGTATATATATCATTTGACTTAGACATTTTTTCTACACCTATAAAATTACAAGAGGCTTCCATATTAGTTTGTGTTGATGAAATATAGCAGGTATCATCAGATTCATTATAATATAATGAATTTGTGTACTTTTCAGATTCAGCCAATTCTTCTTTACTAGCTTTTATTCCAAATACTTCATCTAGCAATTTAATTAGTTTTAAAGATTTTATAGTATATTCATATTCATAATTTTTTCCCTTGTTAATATATACTGGCTCTTTAAGTTTTTTCAACTCATTATTATATTGCAATGCAATAAAAAATTGATTCATAAGATTTGTATATTTATTTATATCTTCTACTGTAATTTTATCTGTTTCTTTTGGTATTTCATCTATATCAAGCAAGTTAGCAAAGTAATCAGATTCCAAAAATGATTTTCTAATATTATCAGTTAGTAATATATCTCCATCTGATGCATTATTTAATTCAAGAGTACACATAAACATTTTATCTGTAAATATAGCTATACATACAAATACTACTGCACTAATTAATATTATTAAAATTAAAAAAATTACAATCTTTTTAAATATATTGTTATTGGAGCCCATTTTTACCTCCATTTATACCTTTTATATTTTATTATCTTATTCTAGTAATAAAGTATTTTAAATACTTTATTACTAGAATTTAATACAAGCTCTTTTAGTTTAGTAATTAATTATCGCTAAGGATAGTTATAATATAATTAATATTTCTAAAATTCTCTACTTTAGCCAAATCTTTTATCTTTATCCATCCATAAGTTTTTATTGGATATTTCGCTCTATTTTCATTTTTTATAGCATCTTTTCCTGTTTCTTTTTCATGTTCTTCATATGGATTTCCAAGATATACTTCACACTCATCTTCACTATCAGCATTTCTTATATCAAGCAAAGTCATAATATGCCCTACATCTGTATAAGGTGTTCCACCGCACCTCACTAATAACACAAGGTCGTTTTGCTTTCAAATTCTCTTTTATAATTTCAATATAATCCTCATCATTGTCTTTATTTTCTTCATAATATACCTTACATTTTAATTTTAATTTTTCAGTTATAGTTTCACTTAATGTTATATAACTAGTAATATTTCCTTTGTTATTTTTTATATAATCTGCTATCGTTTTTGGCGTTTCATTTTTTCCATAACCACTAGCAATTATTGAAAGTGAAGTAGGCCCACAACCTGATGATTTTATAGTTCCTCCCCAATATGGTGAATTTGACCAAGGCTCTTTGTTTTGTTGATATAATATATATGTTCTTCCATCAGAAGAGTTTAATGTACCTGCTGTCCCCTCAAAGATATTTTCAGCATTTTGTTCTTCTTGTGTATAACTTCCGGCTGCGTCTTGATTATAATATCTTAACACATGTTTTAAATAATCAGGATCGCCACCACCAACATCACCAAAAACAGTATACCCAGTTGTTTTATACCACTCAAGAGATTGCATCCAGCCATTATCACCAGAATATACATAATCCATATATTCCTCATCGGTTACTCCAAAATATATTTCGCCTTTAGAATCATTTCTTGTGCCTCCATTTGTAATGTAATGAGTTATTGTCCTTTTTATTCCACCTGTTCCTAAATTATATGCTTGTAAAGCTACTAAAATATTACCCTCAAAGTCACTAATTCTATTTTTTAACTCAGCACATCCAACTTGTATCTGCAAATCAGGATTTGAAGCTAACTCATCATTAGTAAATTCTAAAGTTTCAGTTTGATCATCAACATAATTTGCTACAACAGATGTTCCATTCTTTTTCTCCCATTGCATAAGACCTATAGCAGCACCATTTGCATTCGGGTTTCCACTACTTTCTTGTGCAATCATTGCAATTACTAAATATGGATCTAAACCAAATCTATCTGTCCATTTTAAAACAGTGTCAAAATACTTCATGGCATTTTTATATGAATCACTATCAAGAGATGTTCCAATCTCTATTCCTGTACCTGTTAAATCTCCAAAATTAGTATTAGTTGAACCATTTAAACTATTATATGAAGATGCTTTCAAATCATTTATGCCAGTATATGTTTTATATCCAAGACTAGCTCCCCAAAAAAACGGTAAAGTTCCAGATGAAAAATAATCCTTAAATAATGTTTTCAATTCATCATATGAAAGTGTTAAAAATGATCTACTAAATCCTACATGGTTTGCATATTTTTCTTCTTTTTTCATATAAGTTAGATAATTAGCTGGCTTTGAATTCATTATATCTATTCTATTTATTTTACTTCCAGATTCAATTAAAAATCTATAATAATTTTCATCTTCATAAGTAAACTCATTTATATCATTCTTTTTTTCTTGATCTTCAACATCTTTAATTGTTATCTTAGTATTACCTTTTATATCATCATATAGCATATCTAATTTATGTAAGTTATATGTTTCTACAATATTAAATACTGTATTTTTATATGTTTCCTTTGAACTTTCAGTATTTTCTAAATATTCAGCTCCAAGTTCTGTAAGTACACTTTTTATTCTTTCTTTATAATCTTCTTCTACACCAGATGTTATTTCAGTTGATGCGATTTCTCTTGCATTTTCAAATGCTATAGAAGAAGTATCGGTTGCAAGTTTATTTGCATAAGCCTCTATTTGAACAATAGTACCTGTTGTTTCTATACTTGGATATGTACCAGAATATCCTGCAATTGTTTTCTGGTTAAATAGGCTTTTGTTTCTATCCATTGTTAAAGATTTAGCTTTTGGGTTATCTAATTTTTCTTTAGCAGCAGCTATATTTGTAAATCCTCCTTCTTGTACAGCTTGAGCAACTAAAACGGAAGGTAATATTTTACCATTAGTCTGTATAGAAGCAGCTATAGCATAAGGAAATAACCATCTAAGATTTTCTAAATTTGAATCACCTGTAGGTATCACATCAAGAATTTTTGAATTTAAATCATCTTTTTCTATATTTGATAAACTAACATCTCCATATACATTATTATACTCTTTTACATCGGAATAAGTATAATCTGTTATACTTGTATCTCCAGTTTGTTCAAGAGTGTCTTCCCATGTTCTTGTAGCATATTTATAATTACCAATATTAACTTTATATCTTACATATCTTATGCCACCATCAATAAAATCTTCTTGACCATATTGATCTGAATTAACAGCTTCACCTACTGCAATACTTGTTCCTGTAAATCCTTGTGTGTTTTCCCTCCTATTTTCTACATCATTATCATTATATTGTATATAGTTAAACACATTTGATATTCTTACATCAAACATATTTGCCTCTTTAATATAATATTCAGGCGTTACAGTTACATTTTTACTTACATATTCTTCAAGCATAGGATTAACATTTCCACTTGAATCAAGTCTAGTATTTACATGCTCTCTATTAGTCTCCGTATAATCTTGTATAAGTTTATAATTTGGATATTTTCTCTCTTTATCCCATGTATCATAATATATACTGTATTTTTTTTCGTATGTTACTACGTCATATTCTTTATATCTTGTTTTTAACTCACATTTTGATATATCATATCTGTTTACTGTTATATCTGACATAGCATCTTTTAAGACACTATAAGCAAAATTTGCACTTTTGGAATTTTTTTCATTATTGCTATTTGCCATAAGTCCTGAATGCATAGCTAGTGGTACTAACCAATTTTGTAAATATGGAAAAGTAAAGTCTATAAAACTATTTAAATTTGTATTACTCTGATCTTGCGGATATGTAAGCCCTAAATTCACATCAGCCGTCATCTCACAAGGAGAACCCGCATAACCATGACCATATTTTTCCCACTTAATTTCGTTAAAATTGTATTTTTCAGTTAATAATATATGCTTATATAGTGGTAATTTATCGTCAGGACTAACTACCCTATTTGTAGTTGTACCTTGACCACCACTTACACTACCTACTCCATCTATCCAATTACTATTTATTCCGCCTTGTCCATTAAATATAGTTGTCGCATTAGCCGGATCTATAGATGCGGCTGCTTCAGGTGTAATTCTACCTACAGATTCAAATCCCTTACTGTACTCTGACAATTTTTCTCTTCTTAAGCCATAACCTAAATCGCCACCGTATGATGGACCTGGACCATGACCTGTACAATGAATAACTTCATCGTTTCCAACATATAACAAAACGTGGCAAGAACATGACATTAACAAATCTCCGGGGCGTAAAATATTTCTTAACGTTTCAAGTGGAATTTTTCTTCTAGAAGCAATCGCTCCATATATCTGAGTAAAACCATCAAAATAATTTCCGCGTTGTCCTGCATATTTCGTACCAACCCCATCTGGTTGCGCATAAAATCTAAATCCATGGCTTAATACTCCCCTTTGTAATTTAGTGGATTGATATATTGCAAAACTTACCCAACCAACGCAATCAAAATTATATTTATCATTAGAACCCTTTTTTCCATATGTTACGGCTAAACTCCTATTAGAAGTGCTATAATTGGTCTGATCGGCATAATTATCAAAAAAATTAATAGCAAATTGTGCGAAATACTGTCCAGCCTCTTCCTGCGTTAATGCCTGTACATTTTCATTTAATAATAAACAAACAGAAACAAATACAAAAGCAAATATTATTTTTAAAATATTTTTTAACTTCATTTATTACTGCCTCCTAATAATTTGCTATAATTCAATTTTTATATTTGTATCATCATAATATAACCTACCATTTTCATATTTTGATATATTATAATCACTATTTCCTTTAATAATTTCTTTTGTCTGTCTTTTTACAGCATTATATACATATATTCCCTCTTCAGCAACACTATAAGCTAAATTATTATCATCTATCCAAATTTTAGAATTTATATTTTCTAATATTTCTGATTTTGGATACTTGTTATCTAATGATATAATCAGTAAGTTATAATTATCGTTATATAATGCAACAAAATTATTACTTCCCTCATCTGTAAAGTCATCGAAGATATAATGTTGTAATCTTTCTTCTTCATTTATATATACTAAACTTGTATTTTTTACATATACATACTGTGGTAGTTCTTTTTCTTTGTTTATAACTTGTCCAATTGATAAATCTGGTGTTATATTTCCATTAAAATCATCATATAATGTTATTCCATGTTCGTTATCTACATTAAATTTAATTTCTATTCCTTTTAATGTATATCGTAATGATTTTGCATCTCCCATATCATTATAATAACTATCATAATCTTTCCAATTACTTATGAGATTATTGAGTAATTCAACTGAATTTTTATTCTCTAAAAATGTATCTGTAAATTTTGCAAATTCAGTAGTATCATATTTTTCAACTCGATATACAGATATTGATTTATTATAATTATTATCACTATTATTAAAGAATATATAAAAATCATCTGTTTTATATCCAATAATACCGCCATCTATATTTCCATAAGTAGGTGTACCTAATGTATTTACAACATTTGTAAAATCACTACCTACACTTAAATTATTTATAACTGGTTTAGTAAATTTATCTGTAAAAACAATATTAAATATTTTTCCATCTACCTGTCTTACTTCTATTCCCTCATCAAAAAATATATTATATTCTAAAAATGTGCTTTCTTGAGTTCCAAAATTTATACTACTATAGTTCCAATCATTTTTTATACAATTATTTAACATATCACAAACATTACTAGTATTTGTTATCTCTGCAGGTTTAAAATTTTCTATTACACTATTTTTCTCCATATCTGCAAAATATGTTTTTGAACCATTTATATTATAATCTGTTACTTTAGTACCATCACAAGTAACATTAATACGTATATTATTTGAATTATCAACTAAAGTAAAGTTTTTAAATTCTAAAACATTTGCAACCATTCCCATTAATTGATTATAAAACTGTTCGTAGCTTGTTCCGTTTTCATACGGTTTATTTTTTAACTTTAAGTATATAACTGTTTCATCTTCGGATGTAGATTCATCTATATATTTGCAATCTAAATACTTTATAACTTCTTTTACACTTTTAAAATCATTTACTGACGTATATTCTTTTTTATTAACTATATTTATAATATATACTATTAAGATAATTATTATAGCTATAATTAATATTCCAAATATTATTTTTTTACTTTTACTCATTAATTTTTCACCTTTTTAAATAATAAACATTAACTTTTTGGCTCATCTAGATAAAGAAAACCCTCAAGTTCATGGTCTGAAAATGGAGAACCACCAAATGGAATTTTATTAATTCCATACCAACTTACCCCCACACCAGCATGACTTATGTAAAAATATTTATTTACATTATCCACAGCTTCAACATAAGCTACATGGCCTCCTTTTGTTCCACCGGGAAATACTGCTAAAGAATTTTCTTTTGGAGTAGTTCCCCAATTGAAATATTTTTCATAATTTTTTATAAATTGTCCACCATTTGCTAAGCCATCTGGCCATTTTTTTCTTGTAGTACCATATTTTGCAAGATAAGTTGCAGCTCTTCCTCTTGCCCACCACACACATTGATAAACTTCTGATTTTAATGTTGATATTAACCCATCAACTGCTTTAAAATAATCCTCACCAATTTGAGCAGCATTACTATCTTTAACTCGTAATTTGTCATCTCTTGTCACTCTAGTTCCTGAAGCCACTAGTAATTGTTCTGGTGCACTTACTAAATTATATTGTGCTTCTATACTTTTTTGTAACTCGAGTATTTTATCATCATTAACACTGCCGTCCGCGTTATATACATTTATGCCATTATGCATATCTGTACCAGCACTACTAAAATTTGAATAAATATATTCTGAATAATCATCTACACTAATTATTTTTCCTTTTATAGTTTCTTTATTATACCCCTCTACCCTTTTTTTGTAATCTTCAGAGGATTCGCCTGACTTTTGAGGTATAAATATAGCAATATCTTCCTCACTATTTAAGCCATCAATTGATGTATCCTGCACAGTATATACGCCATGTCCTTCTAATAATATTTTTGTGCCAATTTCAAAATTATTACTTGCTACCATTCCAAATTTTAAGGCTTCACCATTTGGAGTAAGTCTTGTTGAAGAATTTTCATCTGTTGGCAAATTTGTATAAAATGATACATTAAATGTTTTTTCCTCTCCTGGTACTTCCATTTTTACATTATCAAGACCACCTTGATCCCATGTCCCGTTTCCAGTAGTTATACTACCTGGGCCAGTTGCAACAGTGGAAGACTCTAATACTTCACGTGTTCCTAAAACATATTGGAAACTTTTTTTAATAACAGACGAATAACCGTTATTTTTATCAAAGCTATCATATATTTTATTTATAGCAGTTAACGGAAATTTAAGGAGACTTGCCCTTTCTTTATAATCTTCTTTTTGCTCATCTGTTAAATTTGCATCAGCTGCATTAACTAATTTATTAACTTCATGTGTTACATGCTTTGCCGTTTTGTCAGTTAAATCTCCTTGGGCTAAAATAACTAATATGACAAAGACAATTATTAATAGAAAAGCAATTTTTACAGGTGTAGGTATTACTGCATTTACAATTGTAAAAACTGTTTTAGCGCCCTTTTCTAATGTAGTTGTAATAGTTGTCTTGGCTTTACCTTTGATTCCAGAAATACCACTTGGTGCTTTTGGTTTTCCATTTGAGTCTTGACCAGGCTGTTCTTCTTGTGTTTCTTCTTGTTCTTCATCTTCTAAATCATTTTCATCAGGTAAATTATTCATATCATCATTCATACCTAACACCCCCTTCTTTTAAAATCTTACTACTAAATCTTGTTTTTCGTTTCCAATTTTTACGTTATAAAAAACCATACCAGAAATATCATTTTGATATTGCATATTAATTGGAAAATACATATTTCTAACTAAATATGAATCTTTAGTTAATTCATTTGTTGAAGCTGACAAAGCAGTAGATGTTTGCTTTATCTCTCCATCATTTCCTACTAATAGCCCTACATTTGCAATAGTATTAAAGTTAAATGTTACTTTATCATCATTGTTATTTGTTATTTGAACTCTATATGTAATACTTGAATCTCTCCTAGTTTTCTCAGTTATTTCAAACTTAAGTCCATTTACTGTCCTAATATATGAATGTTCAATTGCTGTTGGAATAGTGTCTTGCAAAAAAGAAATTGTATATTCATATGGAAATGTTTCAATTAAATTAACATATCCTATATAGAATTTCATTTTATATTTTATTCTATAAATAGTTGTATCATTTTCTTGCTTTCCAGACTCCATTGATAACATTTCTATATTGTCATCGCTTGTCCCAATTAAATGCTTACTAACTAGATAATTATATAAACTATCTTTATTAAATCCTTGAGATGTTAAATATCCTTGATCCACTTTTGCAAATAATTCATCATAATTATCAGTTCTTAATAAACGATTCATATCATCAAAATATCCATTTGAAATTGCAGTTTTACTGTCTTGTTCAGAATTAACATTATATTTATTAATATCATTAGTATTTACTTTATATTCATTTGCACTAGTATTTGTTGTATCGTCTGTTGTTATATTTGAGCCATCTACAATAACTACTTTATCTTTATTCCAAATGAAATTTATATATATTAAAGTTCCCACTATAACTGCAACTGCAATAACTATTATTAAAATTACAACTTTTCTTTGATCTTTTAATATTTGCTTCATTTTTCCCTTTCCAATTTATATAATATTAAAATATGTAGAAAATATTATATGAATTATTTTCTAATAATTGAATCCCAATATATGAAGTTGTGCCCTCTTTTGAGGTATTTAACTTGCAAATATACATATTAGAGTCATATGTATATTCATCCAATTTATATATCGTATTAATAATATCTTGATTTTTTACAAATATACTGTTATTCTGGTAAACAACAAATTTTTCCATCATATCATGTGAAAGTTTCATATATTCAGATTTACTTACGTATTTTCTATATTTTGAAGATAATACTTTATAATATGACTTTCTAGTATATTTAGATGTACTTTTTTGATTTACAAGTCCTAACGAACTTATTTCGTTATTATATGAAGAAAGAAAAGAGTATATAATATCGTTTAAAATCCAGTACTCTTCTCTTGTTTTTGTTTCAGTTGAATAGTTTAATATTTCATCAATATTAAACTCTTTATAATTTATATTATTATCTTTTTTTCCTATAGAGGCTATAATACTAGTTGCAATTGCAAGTAGTATTATACCTACTATACCTAAAGCTATTTTTTCATTTATTGTCATCTCTTTTATATCAATGATTTTTTTCATAAATAATCACCATTAATCAATATCTCCAACATCAAAAATATCTCTTTCAAAGTCTTGATATTGTCTTTTTGCTTCATTATACTTAGTAAGTTGTATCCTTCTTTTTTCAATGGCATCTTTTGCCTCTTTACTAGTGCTTGCAACATCACGTACAAAACGTTCTTTTGTTACTTGATAATCTTTTACTTCAGTTGCAACATCAGCAAGCCCTTTTACAGGTTTTACAGCAGCACCGCCAAGGAAGTCTCCAACACCCATTCCAACAAGTCCAGCTTGTACAGCTTCTTTTCCTTCTCCTATTGCTATACCCCCAACTGCACCCATTGTTCCAACAGAGATTGCTCCAGCAGTTTCTGTTAAGCCAGATATTCCAGAAAATACAGCATCTCTACGTTTCTTTCTAAGCTCAGCCATTTTATCTTGATAATCATCTAATTTTCTGTAATAATCATCTAATGCTTTTTGATCCATTCCAGCATTTTGAGTTGCTGTGCCAGATGTACCTGGTGCACCTGGCGCACCAGGTGTGCTTGGTGCAGTTGGTGATGCAGGCTGTGGTACTGGTGCTGGTTGTGGTGATTCTGGTAGTGGCGCTCCTCCTGCAGCCCCATCTGCTGGTACAGCTCCACCTTGACCATATCTTTTCATATCTCTTGCAAATCTTGATTTTTGTTGAGTCATTGCTTTACTTGCACCATAAACACCGGCTATACCACCACCGATTTTTTTAAAGTTATCTCCAACACGTCCAGCAAGTTTTGCAGCCATCATTGTTGTTGCAAGAGATTTTAAACCTCCACGCATAGATGGATCTGTAACTCCTGGCTGTATTTTAAATATTTTCTTTACAAGTTCTTCAATTTTTGATATTGATGCTAATGCTATAACAGCTATCATACCTGTACTTGCAACTAAATCTCCTCTATCAATTCCACTAGAGTTTTCTGGTGTCATAACAGATATAATTAAAACCATTATAATTGCAAAAATAAAGGCCTGTATTGTTTGTATTAATACTAATGAGCAAAACTCTCTAATCCAAGTATTAAAAATATTATTACCTTTCAATTTTTCTCCTCCTTTATTTCTACGTTAACGATTTACTTAAAAAATCTATAACTACAATTGCTGGTGCCATAATAGCAAGAACTACTATGTAAAAGAATCTTCGTATATACGAAAAGAAATATAATATAGATTGTGCTACAAATATTGCATATAGCAAAGCACCTTGTACTGTTAATTTACTACGATACCAACCTGTAACTTCCCCTGTATCATCATCTGTTGGTATAACAAAAGCTGATTCTTTAAAATATTTTGCAAGAGAAGCCATCAGATCAGGAGATGTACTAGTTGCCTCTTTTCTATATATATCATTATATATCGTTGTCATAATGTTTACATACTGTTTATAATAACTAACATCAGTATGTTTTGAATCACCAAGCTCAAACTTGGAAATGTGATATAGAAAAAATTCATATCCATCTGTTTTTTGTAATTCATCATCAGATTTATTATTAAGTGAATCTATTAATTCTTTAATAGTAATAGTTTTTTTCTCTGTAGTTGTATTAACAAAAGTTCCATCCTCATCTGTGCTAGTTATTTCTGTTACTCCATATTCAATTGATTGACCATTAATTAAATTAATGTCCACAGCTAATTCAATAATAGATTGCTTTCCATTTCCTGTAAAAGTCTCTTTAAACCAGTTCCTAACCTTCTGTGATGAATACTTAAATGCATCAAATAAAATAGAATCTCTATAACTTTCTGATGATATTAATTTATTTGCAATTTCTTTGTTATTTTCAATTGTCTCTTTAGCATCTGCTGTTTCATTTCCTATATGTTCCTTATTAGTTTCTAAAAAAGTACTAATTGCAGTATCAGCATCAATAGATGTTGCTTCTTCAATTAATTTTATTGCAGCAGTATCTAAACTTTCTGACATAATATTACTTGCAATTTCTACCATTTTTTCATTTAAGAAAAATACAAATGACATTATATTATGCATTAAAAATAACATAACTATTGAAAATAACCATTTTGTTAAGGCCTCTTTGTATTTTGCCTTTTCACTTGCTAAACTACTTATTGCCATTTTAATTGCAGCTATTGCTACTACTATTCCCAAAAAAGCTACAGCAATTGATAATATTGTAAAATATGTATTTCTTACTATTCTACCAAGTATGCCATCATTTTGAACATATAAAGAACCTCCATCAGCATTAAAGAAATTAACATCTAAAAGTGGAACTGCATTAAAAAGTATCCTATCAGCCCATGGAAAAGTGGCTGAACCAGTTAGGCTCTTAAAAGCCGTTCCCACAAGTTTTTCAACTAATGATGCAAGAGAGTAAACAAATGAAGCAAGCATATCTATTACTGTACTTTCTTTTATTTTTTCATCTATTAAATCATCTGTACCTGCATCTTCATATCTTGACTGATAATTTTCGTTTATTGCTGCATTTACATTACATGAAAATACTGGTAATACAACCAATACTAATAATATTATTGCTATTAACTTACTTCTTACATCATGTTTCATTTAATTCACCTTTTCTTCAATTATATATAATAAAATTAGTTAAATAGAATTTTCTCTATTTGTTCTTTTGTTTCTCATTTCAATCATCTTCGATAAGTTAGTTTCAACAAATTCAAATTCTCTTTGAGTAGGTCTAATTGCGATAACTGCTGATGAATATCCTATTTTTATAAGGCCCTCACCACGTGTACAAGTAATTAAGAAATTAGCCTCTCCATCACTTAGTTTAAATACCTCTTGTAAGTATTCTATTTCAGATTTATCTTGTGCTAAGAATAGTTTAGTTTCAGCAGATGTTAAAACTGCTTGAACAGATTTATTTTCATAGAAATCTTGGAACTTCTGTGATACAACTGTAAGTGAAACATTTCTTTTTCTTGCACGTCTTGCCATTGTATTTAAGAAGTCAACAGCCTCAGGATACGCAAGTAACATCCATGCCTCATCAACTAATACCCTTTTATTTCTTGCTCTTGATTTATCTTCACTATTTTTCTTAACATATTTTTCCCAAATCCAAGAAAGCAATATTTGCTGAGCTAGTGGTCTTGCGAATCTTTCTTCTAGTTGAGATATGTTTATATTTATAAATAATGAGCCATCTTGTAATTCAAATGTAGATTGTCCATCAAAATATGCCATTTGTCCATCATATTTTCTAACATATTGTTTCATTACTTTTACTAAATAATCATAATGGAATTTATATGTTTCATTATCATTTTTCTTTGCTTTTTCAACAAGTCTATCATACCAAGATCCAATTGTGGGCATAAGTTTCTTTTTTTTAGTAACAGAAAAATCTCTTGTTTGCTCTTCGTTTTCAAAATCTCCAAAAGAATCTTCATATAATGAGTTAGGATCACTTGTGATACCTGCTGCAGCATATTCTTCAGCTGCTATTTCTGCAATTATTTGTTTTGTAAGCTCGTTAACTTCTTCTGACTTTGTTGCACCTCTAGCCATTGTTAGCAATGCTTGTGTTACGTCCTCAACTTTATTTTCTACATTTAGCACATATACATCTCTTCCTGTAATTTCATCCTTTTCAATTTCTGTTTCTATATCAAATATATTTATTATTGTGTTAGAGTTTGGAGAAATATTAACATTTATACCTCTTAAAGCTTCAGCAACAACAACATATTCTCCTTCTGCATCAAGCACTAGATTTTCTACTCCCATAAGTATTGCTGAACGTGCCATTATTGTTTTAATTGTAACAGATTTACCAGCACCAGACTTACCAAATATTATCATGTTATAATTAGTCATAGAATTATTAAAATTATCAAATATTACTGGAAGTCCAGTTTGTTTATTAATGCCTATTGGTACCCCTGTGTTATGTCCAGCATCTGCATTAACAAATGGGAAAACAGTGGCCATTGAACCTCTATCAAAAGTATGTCTTCTTGAAATTGTATTTGTATTAAGAGGTAAATTAGATTTAAATCCTTCCTCTTGCAAAGCCCATGCAGTTTTTAACCCAAGTAAGTTCTTAGATGCTTCCATTGCAAGTAATTCTGACATTTTATCAAGTTCGCTCTTGTTATATGCAAATAGTGTACAAATAATAGTTGCATCAAATAACTTGTTATATCCAGCAGCAATTTGATCTCTTAAACTTTCTGCTTCAGCTTGTTTTGTAGCAAGGACTGATTCTCTGTTTATATCTCCTCTATCATGAGCTACATATCTTTCTGATTGTAATTCAACAATTTGTTTATTTAATTCATTTTGTGACTTTGTTTCAGATATTGGTGTTATATATACTGATGTATTTACATCACCAAATTCATATATACCTGACAAGAAATATGGAAAAGTAGCTTGTCTTGGTATAGTTGTCAAATAAAAAGTTCTTGCAAATCTTGAAACTTTTGAAAAAATCTCTAAATAATCGTAATGAGTTGCATCAATTCCGGACGGAGCTAATAAATCTTTTAAAGTAGATTTATTAAGTTGCAATGAACTTTCAAGAAGCTCATCTGATTTTACAATTTCTTCTTGAACAATTTCTTGCTCATTTCCTTTTTTCTTATTTTTCTTTTCTTTTCCCTTACCCATCTATATCATACCCCTTATATTTTTATATAATTAAGTCATCATCGTCAGATGAATTATTATTATTTTTTTCATTTTTGTTGTTATCTTCAGGTTTCAAGTTAGTATCAGAAACTAAACTATCATCAGCATTTGAAAATCCCATTCTGTCATCTAAAATACTTTCATCTTGTATTTGTTGTTTCTTAGGTTCTTCTTTTACTTTATCTTCAGGTTCATTGTTATTATTTATATTATTTTGATTTTGGTTATTTATATCATCTTTAATATTACTATCACTTTTTTGTGTATTGCTTCTAATAGAAGCCATATCCTCTAATACCTTATTTTTATCATTTACAAAATCCTCTACTAAAATCTCTTTTGCCTTTTGTTTTATTTCATTTGGTATAGGTTCTTTCTTTACTATTTCAGCAGCAGCCTTACTAGTTCTTTCCATTACATCTAATTTTTCTGCTTCAGGTGATATATAAGAGCCTTCATCTATTGCTTTCTTTATTGCGTCCATTGCTTTTATTTCTGCAACTTCTTGTATTTCTTTTTGTAGTTTTTCTTGTTTTTTCAAGAAAACATCTTCAGATGTTGAATATAATCTATAAAAGCCTGATTCAACAGCTTCTCTTATACTTACTAAGCCTTTATCATCTCTGTTATATGCAGTATATAACAAATCAGCAAGTTCATTAGAATCTAATACTACTCCAGTAACTGAGCAACTTGAAAGTCCACTAATTATTGATTGTGCTCTTGTTAATAATTCGTTATAACATATATTTATAGTTTCCTCTTTTGAAAAGCTATCAGTTGCTGTGATCTCAGAAGAATAATATGATACAAGTACATAAAAATTTCTTTGTAAAAGATTTTTATTTAAGCTTAGTTTTTCAACATAGTTAATGATATCTGACGCATATTCATAAACGTTAAGTATTCTATTTCTGTGTTCCTCCACTCTTTGAATATCTTCTTTTTTTGCATCAAATTGTTCTAATAGATCATTGTACTCTTTATTTACTTCTTCATACTCTTCTTTTATACTACTTGCATTTTCTTTATATGTATTTATTGCTCCTTTTAAATCTATGTTTTGTGCTTGAACATATAACTGAATTGGAAATCTAAGTGTATTTAGAAATGTTATAAAGCCTTCTTCAACAGCAAGCTGCTCCATATCTGACATCAAATCATAATTTATTCCTTTACATTTAATTGCCATAGTAAATTTTGTACCTTTGTTCTGTATAATCATGTTATCTTGTATTTTATCAAATTCCATAAATTTAAATATATCTTCTTTAGGAATATTTTCATTTGATGCCTTGGAATTACCATTCTTTTCTCCACTTGTAGAAGTATTACTACTTGCTTTTTTTTTGCTTTCTTTTCCTTTTTGTTTATTAATAATTATTAAAAATACTGCGCCAAATATTAAAATTACACCTAATAAAATCATTGGTAAAATAAGTTGACTCATATCCATTTTCTATTTTCCTCCTCTGTTCAAATTATACATATAAATTTTCTTTTTTCTCTTGAAAGTTAAAAATCTAAACGCTATATCTGTTAAATTTTCTCCACCAGCTTTTCTAAATTTTCCCATAATAGGTATATCTGGTATCTTAACAGTTCCAAATAAATATCCAATTACGCCAAAAATTACAGTTATTATTATTCCGGGAACTAACCCCATACCAAATAAATTACTTCCTAAATACCAAATTCCTGCCCCTATTAGTCCTATAGCTACTGTAGTTACAAAAGATTTGATAGAAAAAATGTATAACAATCTAGTTTCTCCTTTTACACTACGTGGAACATAATATGTTTTTCCCATAATCACACCTCTTATATTATTATTTTAATAAATCATTTATTACAATTGAAATATAATTTAATAATCCTACTGCACAAAAAGATAATATAATTCCAATTAAGAATTGTCCTGATTTTGCTTTTAAATCTGCTTTTCCTTCTGCTCCTGCAAATATATATCTTATTCCTACGTAAAGTATAGCTCCAATAGCAAGGAAGTTAGCAATAGTTGTCGCGGTAGAAAATATTATTGAAAGTGGAGTTGTATAACTTGTTGCATCACTTGGATTAAATATAAAATCACCATTTGGAAATAATAGATTCCATATTGAGTTCCAACCAAAGAAAAATACACATGCAACAAGTAAAGTAACTAAGCTTTCTTTTACATCTGCTTTTGCTTCAAATGTTCCAAACATATATTTAATTCCAAGAAATATAGTAACTAATACTATTACTGTCGTTCCTAAAATATTAACCATTGTTCCAAATTCTGATATTATTTCTGCTGCTGAAGCATCTACTGCTCCAATAGTGCCATAATCGTCCTTCCCACGATTAAACCAATTAACAGCTTGCTTCCAAAAGTTACCACTATTATTTATTTTAAGGTAATCTTTAGCAATAGGCATTTCAAAATCAGTATATTTTATATTTGCAAACTCATCATCACTTTCAAAGTCTTGAGAAAGCTCTACCTGATCACCTTTTTTAAAATGGTGAGTCCCATGACTTGAAATAACATCACAATCTTGGCTAATTTCTAAAATATCTCCTGCTTTATATAAAACCTCAGCATAAGCATAATTACATATAGACAGAAAAATTGAAAAAGCAAATAAAATATTAAATGCAACTATAAGCCTTTTTTTCATTATCTCACCTCATATACGTCTATATAATTATATCAATTTTATAAAAAAAAGTCTATGCTTTTTGTAAAAAAAACACAGACTTTTTTTATATTAAATACAAATGTTATAAAATTGAAACATTAATGAAATATTATGTTTAAACATTGGTAATTTGAGTAAATAAAGTAACTAAAAATTGTATAACTATTGTAGATGCAAATACTAAAACCATACCTATTACAAGAGGGACTAAACTCTTCTTTATATCTGCTTTTTGATCCGCTGACGTATACAAATATCTAACTCCTGCAAATATAATTCCAGCAAAAGCAGCTATTCTTATCAGTGATAAAATTGTGTTCCAAATTCTTTGTACCGGACTAAGTATCTGGCCTGGTATTTTCTCACCACTTGGTATATTACTATAATCAAAGCCGTTACCCAGATTATCATCAGGTTCTGTTTTAGGTGCTATGGCTACATTCAAATCAAGATCACTAACTGCAATATTTGCCTCACTTCCATCATACATAAAATATGCCCAAAGATCTCCGACGTATAAATCTTGTGATAACTCAATTTTGTCCCCCGATTTTAGCTCAATAGATTTAGTACTAGTAATATTAACGGTTGTAGTTGCTCTTACAGTTAATTTTGTACCAACCGAGTATAATACTTCTTCTGCAAAGCATAAAGAAAAAGAACACATAAATACACATATAGTAGCTATTACACAAACAATTTTCTTTTTCAATAATATCACCTCAAAATTTTACACTATTTTATGTTAAAAAGTCAATGTTAAATAACATTGACTTTTTAATAAATAATCAACAATAAATATTTTCAATTTAAATTTTTAATATTTGCTCTGCCAATTTATGTACTATTTTAACAAGTGGTCCAGCCGCAAATATAAGTATTATTCCTAATATAATAAATATTAAGCTACCTTTTATATCACTTTTCTTATCAGCTGAAGCAAACATATATCTTAGCCCAACAAATATAATGCCAATGAAAGCTAATACTTGCACTACTACTGTAATTGTGCCCCAAACTCTATCCACAGTGTCATCAATACCAGATATAGCTGACGCATTAGGATCACCACTTACCCATGGCTGTAAAGGCTCAACATCTGTACCAGTTGCAAAAATATATGTATTAAAACAAAATAACAGCAACAACAGTATAAAAGATATACATATAAATCTTGTATAGTTATTCATAAAAAACTCCAATATATCTACATAGTATTTTAATAAACATTATACAATTCCTGTAGTAGCTTGGTCAAATAAGCCCATTATCACTTGTACTAAAGTACTTGCTCCAAATACAAATATTGCACCTACTACAAGTATAACTGTTTGTTTCTTTATATCAGCTTTTTGGTCAGCTGAAGCAAACATATATCTTATACCTGCAAATATAATAGCTATAAAGGCAATAACTTGAGCAACAACAGTTACAGTTGTCCATATATTTTGTGCTAAATCAGTAATACCTGCTATTTCACTACCACCTGTTGGATAATCAGTATCTACGCCACCAGTAGCAAATAAACCATTGCCACTAGTAAAAACAACTAAAAGTAGTATAACTACTGGTATCATTCTTAAAATAAATTTCTTTGAATTTTTCATAAAATTTCCTCCTTAAAGTACAAATCATATTTTTATTATATCAATTTATAAAAAAATTGCAATACTTTTTAGGCATTTTTTTTATATTTTTAACTAATTGTAACATTTTTGTAATAAAATTATACATATATATCAAAGTTTCTAATAGTGCCTTTTTTTACCATATTTTCCACTATATAGTTTCTTACTTTTTTAGATTCTTGCCAAAACATATCTTTTTCATCGTTTATTATAAAAATCTCTATATTTCCTTTTTCATGTAACTTTTCTAATTCATCAATTAGGCCTTGCTCCCCTTTTCCGCCAAGATTTCCTAAAAACGGTAAATCAAATTTTCCATTACTTATTTTTAACGGTATCATATATAAAGCTGCCTCTTTATCCAATATAATAACAGTTATATTTTCTTCTCTTTTTTCTTTTATATATCTTGTTATATCATTTATTTTTGATATATTTTCTTTATCCATTAGTAAATTATCAAATACATTAGATGCTTCTATTTTACCAATATAATTATTTTTATATTTCAAATATAAATTTATATCTTTTATTGAACTATATCCAAGCATTACAATTATCACAATATTTATAATATATGGCGTTAACTTTATTAAATTAACCTCTTTAAAGTTATCAAAGATTAATATTTGTGTTAAATATAAAACAAATACATTTGATATAATAGTAGCCATTTTTACATGATAAATATTAAAAATTGGATAAAAGATAAAAAGAAATGGTAATGAAACTATCATTATATCTACTAATTTATTTAATTTTTCTTTTGATATCTTTTCGTCAGTTTTATTTAATTTACATATGATTAATGTAGTAATAATAGAAATTAATGTTATAATTAAAAGCATTATTCTAAAATCAAAATATGTGATACTTATCCAAATATTATTTTGTTTAAATTCATTTATACCAAAAACTATATAATCTAAAAATGAGCCAAGTTCGCTTGTTTTATACATATATAGTAAAAAGATTAGTAAAAGAATAAAGGCAGATGATAATTGTATAAATAAAGTTTTAAAAAATGTTTTTAAATCTTTTTTTCGTATAAATTCTACTATGATAATTGATAAAATATAAAAAGCACCTATATTTTGCTTTGTTAAAAATACTATAAACATACTAACGCCAATTAAGCTATTATATATAGTTTCTTGTCCTTTAGATATTTTATCTCTTTTCTCATATATTTTAAAATATAACGTAAGTCCAATTAAGACAAAGCACATTGCTAAAGTATTGTAATTTGCAGCATATAGAGTAGTTTTTAATAAAAATATTATAATTGTTGTATAAGTAAATGAATAA
Source organism: uncultured Clostridia bacterium (assembly GCA_947632635.1). Taxonomy (GTDB): domain Bacteria; phylum Bacillota; class Clostridia; order TANB77; family CAG-465; genus CAG-465. The sequence goes on from CANRQA010000006.1 coordinate 28,288, forward strand.
ACTTTCTTTTTTATTATAACATTAATTAAACTATATAGTGACATATACATTAATACTGCAATGAAAATAGCATATATTCTAAATGAAAATAATGTTGCACCAAATATTTTCATAAATATTAAACCAATATAAAAAAATAGTGGTGTTATTATTATATTTGTATCTGTATATATTCCATATCCATTGTATATTTTATATAAATTTTGAAAATTCCAAAGTTCATCTGAAGCATCTATTTTTTTTGATAGTATTAGACCTATGAACATACCAATTCCAATTATTATAATAAATATATAATCTATCATAGGAATTTTCTTTATATTATTTATAATTTTATGCACATTATCCACCTTTCTTAAAATGATTTAAGCTTATTAGAAAATATTAGTTGAAGAAAAACTCCAACTAATATTTTTAATTATAAATTTAACTTAAGCTCTAGGTATTGAAATGTAAAATGTTGTTCCCTCACCTTTTTCACTATCAAATGTTATATCACCATTAAAGTTACCTTTTATAACAGAATATGCAAGATAAAGACCAAGTCCTGTACCAATAGTACCTTTTGTTGTTAATATATTTTTAAATATATATGGTGCTATTTCTTCATCAATTCCACCTGCATAATCAATAACTTTTATTAAAGCCATAGACTTTGGAGCTTTTTCAACAACAAGCTCTACTTTTCCGCCTGCTTTTCCAGCATATGCTTGTGCTGCATTTACAACTAAATTAGTTAATACTTGTCCTAATTTTGTTGGATCTCCATTTACTTCTAAATCATCTTTTATATCTATGACAATTTCAGCATTATTTTTCTTCAACTCATGAAATGTTATATATTTTATATCATTAATAACATCACTAATCTTAAACTTAACATTATTATCAGAGCCTAAATTTCTAATTTGATTTCTCATGCTATTTACAATATTAATAATTTTAGTTGCACAATTATCCATTCTTTCTAATATTTCTTTTTCTTCATCAGTCTTAGCGCAACCCATTTGGTCTAGCATAAGAATTCCTGTTTTTATTGCTGATATAGGAGTATTTATATCATGGGCTACTCCTCCTGCAAGTTCACCAATTGAAACAAGTTGTCCCTGCTTTACGATAATATCTTGTTTTTCTTCTATCTGTTTAATATCTTCTTTATGCTGCGTTATATCCTTAAAGAGTAACAAAGTTCCAACATATTCTTTTGAATTTGATGTAGCAGAAATTGGATGTATATCCACTTCAAAATATCTATCAAAACCTTTTGTAACAAAATGATATTCATCTGTTACTATTTTACCTGTTTTACGTGTCTTATCAATATTTTCCTTTAATTTTTTTAAACTAATTGTTTTGGTATTTTCAATTAATTTAAATAAATTATCATCCTTTGAAATATCAAAAGCCTCTTTAAATTTATTTTCAAAAGTCTTATTCATTTCAGCAATTGTGCCATCATCTGATATAACAACATAAGCATCAGACATTGTATTTATAACTGTCTTAAATGCAACTGGTGTTATATTTAGTGCTTTAAACTTAAATATTGCTAAATAATAACAAATTGATGTAACAATGAAAAGTATTGGAGTAATATATATAGTCATTGATATTATCTTTAAAGTCCCAAAAATATTAACGACAATTGGTACAAGTCCACCTAGTACCATAAGGCAAGTTTGTATTGAGAAAAAACCTGATTTTCTCATTGAAGCCACTATAAGATTTACCATTGCTAAAAATATTAACAAATATGAATATGCTGAATATATATAGAAGAACGGTCCATATATTACTTCTTGTATATTTGTTGAATATTGTTGGAAAAATAAATGATGTAAATCATTTGTCCATAAAACTATTATCCATATCAAAGGGAATAATAATAATATTTTTATCCTATTTATACATACATTAGAATGTTTAAAAGTATGTGATATAAAAAAGAAAAATACAGGTGTAAAGAACACTCCAAAATATGCTATGTAATCAAAATATATTGGTGGTATATTTGTATTAACAAATATTAATTGTAATATTAATCCAAATATATGAATATTAAGACATATAAATAATGCAAAGAATTCCTTAAACAAAAGTCCTTTATCTTTTTTCTTTATTAATCTATATTCCATAAATAAAACTACTAAAAGAGATATAATTAAGCAAATTAAATTAATCATTTTTATCACCTACATTTATAAATTTGATATCAATCAAATACTGTATGTATTTCTTTAAATATTCTTTGTCAATATTAGGCCATTGAAAATTCAGTTCTTTTAAAATTTTTTTTGTAAATTCTGATTTAATAATAATATTATTATTATACCTTAAAGAACCATCTTTATCAATGTCGGATAGAATTCCTTCAATCTCACTTACTTTATCATTATTAGATAAATATTTATTAATAAGTTTTTGAGTTTCTTCATCAGAAATTACATTGATATTAATACCAAATTCTTTTAAAGTATCTATAACAAATGGCATTTGAGCATGATTATGATTAAATAAATGATATATATTATAATTTTCATCTAATTTAGCTATTTTTACAACGGCATTAGACGCATAATCAATAGGAGTCATTTCTAAATAAATATCAAATACATTTTTTGGCATTACTTTTAAATTAACCAATGTTTTTATTCTGTTAGAAAAAGCATTTTCTTCGACATTAGGTTGAAATTTTCCATCCGTATATCTTCCTGTAAGATTGCCTAATCTTATAATTTTAGCTTTTAGATTATATTCACTTATAGCTTCTAATACCAATCGTTCAGCTAAAAATTTAGTATAAACGTATACATTATCCAAATCTTGGCCAATATACAAATCTCTTTCTGAATATTCTTTAATTCCTACTATTCCTTTTTGTATTACTTGTCCCCCCTCAATTATATTTCCCGATACGCTTAAAGTAGAGATTTGGATTAATTCCTTATTATATTTATTACAAAATTTTATTAAATTTCTTACAGCATCTACATTAATATTCATAAAATATTTTAAATTACCATAATGTTTTACACAAGCTGCACAGTTAATTATAATATCTATATTATTAATAATATCTGAGTTATCTATATTTGCAAATATATTTTCATTTGTAAGATCTCCTTTTATTAATTCTATTTTATCTAATATAATTTTTGATTCTGTTTCGTTAAAGAAAAATTTTAATTGCTTTCTAATTCTAGTATGTATATTTTCATTATTTTTTTCTCTAACCAAACAATATACTTTTTTTACCCCACTTTTTATCAGTTCATCTAATACATGTATTCCTAAAAATCCAGTGACTCCAGTAAGTAGTACATTTCCTAAATTATTCTTAATATTAATTTTTTTATTAGAAATTATATTATTTTTAATTATACTATTTATACTTTTATAATCATAATTTTCTATCCCATTAGATATAGAATTTTTAGGACTATTATTAAATAAATAATTATAAATCTCTAAAACTGTAGTATATTTAAAAACATCTGAATATGTTAAATTATATCCATTTTGCACCATTTCTGATACCAAAGATACTACTAATAAAGAATCACCACCATTCTTAAAGAAATCACTTGTTATTCCTATATTATCATTAGATAAGACTTTTTTATAAATTTTTAAGAGCTTTCTCTGTTCTTCATTTTTTGGTAGGTCAACTTTATTTTCATCGAATAAATCTATAATAGGCAGAGATTTTTTATCAACTTTTCCGTTTTGAGTAAGTGGAATCTTGTCTATCTCAACAAACTTATAAGGTATCATATATACTGGTAAATATTTATTCAAATAAGCTCTAATTTCTTCTTCTTTTATTTTACTTGACGCCACATAATATGCAATTAGATATTTTTGATTGCCTTTCTCTATAATATTTATAGCTACTTCCTTTATACCATTTATCTCCAGTATTCTATTTTGAATTTCAAGTATTTCTATTCTTTGTCCTCTAATTTTTATTTGGGTATCGATTCTGCTAATATAATTTAGATTTCCCTGATTATCCCAATATGTTAAATCACCAGTTTTATATATTTTTTCTCTTACTTGTTCAATATTAGTAAATTTTTCTTTTGTAAGTTCTTCTCTATTAATATACCCCAGTCCTAAACCATCACCTCCAACATATAAGTCACCTGGAACTCCTATAGGACAAATTCTACCACATTTATCTATTACATAACAAACGTTATTAGAAACTACTTTCCCTATAGGTATATCTTCATTATAAATCTTATCTATTAAATTAGCTGTACATATTACTGTATTTTCTGCTGGTCCATATACATTATACAACTTCACATTCGGACAATTAATATGTAAATTATTTGCATATTTAGCTAGCATAACGTCACCACCAACATATATAGATTTCATTGTTTTAAACATTCCAGCATCATATTCAACCAATTTATTAAATATAGGTGTAGGAATAAGAGTAGTTGTTATACTATTATTAGATATATATTTCTTATATACTAAAGGATTCAATACATCTTCTTTTAATAACATATGTAATGTCATTCCATTTATAAAAGCTCCCCATATTTCAAATGTGGAAGTATCAAAAGTAAGAGTTCCCGAATTTAACATTACATCATTTTCAGTAAAACTTAAATAATTTGAATTAGTAACAAGTCTAATAATTCCTCTATTAATTATCATTATTCCTTTAGGATTACCAGTTGTTCCAGATGTATATATTATGTGTACTATATCATTACTTGTTCTATTTATATTAATGTTTGTGTTATCTAACTTGCAATATTCATCATAAACTTTATTAACATCAATAATAGGTATATCTACTATATCTCTATAATATTTTTCAAAAGTTAGTATTAGTTTAGAATTTGCATTTAATATCATATATTTCATACGTTCATCTGGCAATTCTTTTGTTAGAGATATATATATAGCCCCACATTTTAATACAGCTAAAATACTTATAATATATTCAATAGATTTATCCATCATTATACTTATTATATCATTAGGTTTAACTCCTATTTTAATCAAATATCTAGATAATTGATTTGCTTTATCATTTAATTCCTTGTATGTTAAACTTTCGCCATAAAAGATAATTGCTTTTTTGTTTGGATATTTTACAACATTTTCCTCAAACAAATCTATAACAGTTTTATCATTCGGATAATCAGTTTTAGTATCATTATATTTGTTAAGTATTGTATCTTTTTCTTCTTTTGTAATTATATCTATATCAGATAATTTACCTGATTTATTATCAAGCATAGAATTTATTGCATTTATATAATGGTTAGCAAACCTATTAATTGTTTCTTTAGAAAACAAATCAGAAGCATATTCAATATTAATATCAAAAACATCATTATTTGGCATAACTTCAAGTGTAATATCAAATTTTGAAGTATTTGTAGATATTCCTGATAATTCCACTTTTTCATTTTCAAATCTAATATCAGGCATACCTGTATTTTGATAAACAAACATTACATCAAACAATGGATTTCTTGATGGGTCTCTTGTAATATTTAAATCTTTTACTAAACTTTCATATGAATATATATCATTATCAATACTATCTAAAACTCTTGTTTGAGTATCCTTAATATAACTTATAACATTATCATCAACGTTTAGTTTTGTCCTAAAAGGTATAGTTTTAACAAACATACCAATTTGGTCTATTTCCTCTTGTATATTTCTTCCAGATGTTGCCATTCCAACAATTATATCATTAGAATACATATATTTTGATAATAACAAGTTAAACATTGATAAAAATACACTATTTAATGTAACTTTATTATCATTAACAAAATTATATATTAAATTAGATGTTTTCTTATCTATTTTAAAAGTTAACTTATTACCTACAAAAGTTCTTTCCTTTTTTCTTTTATTATCTAAAATCATATTATTGTCAGGTAATTCTTCAGCAAACATATCAGTAAAATACTTTTTTGCTTTGTTATATTTTTCACTTGTTTTTAATTCTTTTTCATATAACGCAAATTGTCCAAAAGAATTTTTTTCTTTTTCTAGGTTTTCTTCATTATATGCTTTCTTTAATTTATCTAAAAATATATTCATTGATAAGCCGTCAAATATTATATGATGAATATTTACAACCATATATACATTATTTTCTGTTTTAAATATATTTATATTAAATAACAAGTCATCTAATAAATCAAAAGATTTTAAACAGTCTTTTTTTCTTTTCTCATAATCTTTTTCTAATATATAATATACAGGAACATCATATTTCCTAGATTTATCTATTTTTTGGAACAACTCACCATTTATCATTTCTATTTTTGTAAAAAATGTATCAGCTGAGTTTACAACTTGTTTTACAGCGTTAATTAGTTTTTCAATATTTATATTATTTGAAAATTTCATTTCAAATGGTATATTATACATAATATTATCTGGGTTTAATGAATAATTAGTAAATATTCCAAACTGTGCGGAAGATAATGGATATTTTTCAGATTTTATATTAAAATTAGATTTATTTTTATCTAATTTTTCTATATATTTTTCTATATCCTGAACTGTACAATTATTAGATAGTTCTCTAATTGAAATCTCAACACAAAACTCATCATTTATTCTTGTTATTAATTGAATTAAAGAAAGTGAATCTCCACCCAATTCAAAGAAGTCATCATTTATACCTATATTGTTAATTTTTAAGACTTCTGAAAAAATATAAGAAATTTTCCTTTCAATTTCATTTTTTGGATATATTTTTTCATTTACTGCTAACTCTATTTTAGGTAATTTTTTTCTATCTACTTTTCCTAAAGTATTTATTTCAAATTTATCCACTTGTTTATATAATTTAGGAATCATGTATTTAGGCAACTTAGATTTAAGATAATTATATATTTCATTATAATCTATAGGTTTTGAAGAAGTATAATAAGCACATATTTGCTCTTTTTCGTTTATAATAACAATAGCCTCTCCTACATCATCATATTCTTTTATAACATTCTCTATTTCGGATATTTCAATTCTTAATCCATGCAATTTTATCTGTGAATCTAACCTTCCTAAATATTCAAGTTCTCCTTTGTAATTATATTTAGAAATATCCCCAGTTTTATATGTTAATCTATCGTTATAATATATAAACTTCTCACTTGTACTTATACTATTGTTATAATATCCTTTTGCTACTCCATCGCCAGATATACATAGCTCACCATTACTACCAATTGGGACTAATCTATTCTTTTTGTCTAATATATACGAAACTACATTTGGAAGTGATTTTCCTATATTTATTTCATTTTCTGCCATAATTTCTTTTGCTGAAGACCAAACAGTTATTTCTGTTGGTCCATATCCATTATATATTTTTGCATTTTCAGCATATTTTCTTAAAAGACTATAATATTGTGGTGGAAATACTTCACCACCAAGCATTATCCTTTTTAAACTTTTAATTGCATTATCAATATCACTTGAGCTTAACAATAATTTCATTCTAGTTGGGGTCATATTAACAATTTCTATTTTATATTTTTTTATTAAATTGCTAATTTTAACTGGAATTTTCTGTTCATCTTCATTTGCAAGAATAATTTTTTTTCCAAAAACAAGTGGTATAAAGAATTCTAATATTGATATATCAAATGAATATGATGAAAAAGCCCCAAAAACACTTACTTCTTCTAAATTTTGATATAAATATACACTATATACCAGATGTAATAAATTTTTATGCTGTATCATTACTCCTTTTGGTCTACCTGTAGTCCCAGATGTATATATTATATATACAAGATTATCTAAACTATTATTAACTTTTATATTTGTAGACTTAAAATCTTCAAATGAGTTTATTCTTAAATCAATTTTTGATATTACTTCAGAAGAAAAATCAATATTATGTATAGCTAATTTTGAGTTACTATCATTTAGCATATATTCTATTCTTTCGGTTGGAAAATCAGGGTCAATTGGAAGATATGCAGCACCCGATTTTAATACACCTAAAATAGCTATAATCATGTCAAATGACCTTTTAAGTATTAATGCTACAATATCATTTGGCTTTATTCCTTTTTCTTCTACAAGATAATGTGCAAGTTGATTTGCTTTTTCATTTAACTCTTTATATGTCATAGACTTATCTTCAAAAACAAGTGCAATATTATCAGGTGTTTTTTCTACTTGTTCTTCAAATAGTTCAATAACAGTTCTATCTTTTGGATATTCTCTATATGTATCATTAAATTCATATAATATTTTGTTTTCTTCATCTATACTCATAATGCGAATATCTTCAATATTAACATCAATATTTTGAATTGCATTATTAATAAGTGCCATAATTCTTGTATGCAAATATTCAATTTCTATACTATCAAATAATTCGTTCAAATAATCATAGTTAATTGTTAAGATACCAGTATCATCCATATCCATTATATGTATTTGCAATTCATCTTCAATAGCTTTAGAAAAAGGCCAACTAGTGCTATACTTATTATTATCAAATATATTTGTCCTAGCATTTTGATAAGATATAATAATATTATATAGATTAGTTTTTATATTGCTATTTGCATGAACATACTCTAAAGTTTTTGAATATGGATATTTTTGATGTCTAAATAAAGTCATATTATCAAGTGCTATTTTTTTTGCTAAATCAATAAATTTCTCATTTTCACTAATTTTAATACGAACAGGCATAGTAGATACAAACATACCTAACATTTGCTTTTCTTTAAACGTTGACCTATTTAAAATCGGTGTACCTATTACAAAATCATTTTTATCTTTTATTCTATAAACATACGTAGAAAGTGCAGTTAAAAATAGCACATATGGTGATATTTTATTTTCTTTGCAATAGTTTAGTATTTTTTCATTTATTTCTTTATCAAGTTTTACACTATATCTACTTGCTTTAGTTGATACAATATTTGTATGGTCTTTTAGAGAGATAACTTCTTCTATTCCACTTAAATACTCTTTCCAAAACTCACTATCTTTTGTATATTTTTCTGAATTTTCATATTCTTTTTCAGAATTTATATACTCTATATAGCTTGGTTTGCTTTTTTCTATTTCTTCATTATTACTTCCGTCTGTATTTTCCATGTACTGTATAAGTTGTGTCCCTATTTTGCTACATGACCATGCATCAGCTATAATATGGTGTATACGCATAAATATACTACCTTGATTTTCGTTATATTTTAATATTTTAAAGTCATATAACTTTTCATTATATAAATTTAGAGATTGCAAAGCATGACTATCTATATACTCTGCAATTTCCTTTTCAGAGTATGATGTCATATCTACAATCTCAATTTTTTCATATTCATAATCTAAAATTGTTTGAAAAGTTTCACTTCCCTCTTTTATAACTCTAGCTCTCATAATATCGTTATTTTTTATTACATTATTAATTGCTCCATCACATAAAGAGGCATTAAAACCATTTTTTATATTTACAAGTCCTGTTATTACATTTATTGGTGTGTTTTCATTAAAGTTCTCCATAAGCCAAATATTTCTTTGTGGAGATGTTAAATCGTATTTGCTACTATTCATTTTAAAACTACCTTTCATTTCACAATTTTAATTACCTAATATTTTACATGAATAGTATATCAAATCTACAAACTTAATTCAACTTATTTTTACAAAATTTAATTTAAAAGCATTACAGTTCTTTAGTAAAATGCAAAAATATATACTATATTTAGACAAAATATGTGTATCATAATGTTTATATGTCGATTTTAAAATTACGAATAAAACTACAAAGCCAAACGCCAGTGTCAGAATATCCTAACACTGGCTTTATCTTATTTCTTATTTTTTTATACACTTTATTAATTTGTTGTTTTTTCTATTACAAAAACTGAAATATACCCCTCTTCATCATACTCAACATTTACATTATAATTTGATTTAACATCAAAACTTAATGATAAATCATCTAATTCGGATTTTTCAACATATATTTTATCATTATATGACACTTTTAATTTTCTATTTGTATATTTTTTATTTTGTTCTTTAACTGCATTTATAACATCAGATAAATAAACACCTTGATATTTACCAATATATGAACTAATTTCATCATTATATTGTGATATACCTAAATCTTTATCATCTTCATTATATATATTTACATCAGTATTACTACTATTATTACCATTATTATCTATAATATTACCGCTACTATTATTGTTATTGCTATTGCTGTTATTTTTATCATTATTATCTATATTTGTAAGCAAATCACCTACACCATTTAATACTGAACTATCTCCATTTAATTCTGGCATATTAATCCTATTAACACTATTAATTATATTAACAATAATAAATATTAATAAAATACTAGCCATTATTACAACGATTATAAAAAATATTTTATTAATCATAGGTTCATCTTTATAAGATTTCTTTTTTTGCTTTTCGTCTGATAAATCATATTTATAACTATCCATAGCAATTCTCCTTTGTTAGTTTGCTCATTTACTATCTTCTGCAAGTGCCTCATTTATCCATTTTATTTCATCTTTTGTTAAAGTATTTTCAACAATATCCTCATCTTTAACTAGTGTAATTTTACCTTGTGAAATAACTAAATTATTAACATATATACCATCATGTAATGTAGATAAACTTCTTATTATATTATTTATTGTAGAGCCATTTAAAAGAACACCATCTATTTTTACACTAGTATTGTCAGCATCTAATGATTTAGAAAGAAAACTTTCTCCGCCAGCTGCCGCAACACCTTTCTTTTGAGAAATCCACTCTTGTAACTCTGACTTAAAAGTAGAAATTTCAACAACAATTTGCTCTTTTGCCTCTTTCCTTGCTTTCATAACATTACTAATAACTATAACTGTAGTTACAATTAATATTATTGCCAAAACTGCAATAATTATAATTTTTACATAGTTAATACCTTTTTTACTTGTTATATCCATATTTTTCATAAATTCCCACCTACAATCTTCATAATCATTATAAATTATTTAAAAACTTTTATCAATATTTTTTATTATTTTTTATTAATTTAATGAATTAACTAAATTTTTAAAATAATTACCACGTTCTTCAAAGTCTTTATACATATCAAAAGAAGCACTTGCAGGTGACATTACTACGATATCCCCTTTTTTAGCCACTTTATTTGCATGATTTACAGCATCGCTTAAATTATTATATTTTATAATATTAATTTTTTCATCTAAATTTATGTTTTGTTTTTCTGCCTCTTTAATAACAGCTTCTTTTATTTTTTCAGATGTAGCACCAACAAGTATTAATTCCTTTACTTTATCAATAATATACTTTCCTATAACATCATAGGAAATCTTTTTATCATATCCACCAGCAATAAGTATAACCTTTTTATTAAAAGAAACAAGCCCTGCAATTGTGCGAGTTGGCGAACTTGCAATAGAATCATTATACCACTTTACATTATTTAACTCTCTTACAAATTCCATTCGATGTTCTACTCCACCAAATTTAGTTATAACATTAAGTATATCTTGTATAGTAACAAAATCATATACTGCTGATATAGCTGCACAAATATTTGCAATATTGTGCATTCCTACAAGTTTTACTTGTTCTTTTTTACAAATTGTAACATTTTTGTTATCTTTCCTTAAAATAATTTTATTATCACTAAAATATGCCCCATTTTCTACATTTTTTTCTATACTAAATTTTCTTATTACTGTTTTTATATCATTTTTTGCTATAATATCAAGATATTTTTTTGTAAATTCTTTGTTATCTTCATTTAATACAAGTATATCATTTTCATTTTGGTAATTAAAAATATTTGCTTTTGCCAAAATATACTCTTCAAAATCTCTATGATAATCTAAATGATTTGGAGAAATATTTGTAATAACTGAAATATTTGGGCTTTTATTTAAAGTCATAAGTTGAAAACTACTTAGTTCTAAAACTATTATATCCTCACTTTCCATATTATCAATATTTGCAAAAATAGGGTAACCTATGTTTCCACCAATATGCACAGTATATCCAGCCTCTTTAAGAAATTTAGAAATAAGTGTTGTAGTTGTTGTTTTACCATCACTTCCAGTAACCCCAATTATCTTACATGGTGCAAGTTCAATTAAAAGCTCTATTTCAGAAGTAAGTTTAACACCAGCATTTTTTGCGTTTTCTATTTCTTTTAAAAATGGCTTTATACCTGGTGAACGTAAAATATAATCATAATCATTTAGATTATCTAAATATTTGCTTCCAAGTATAACTTCTATACCTAGTCCTTCTAATTCATCTTTTGTTTTTATTATATCTTCTTTTAAATCTCTTGCAGAAATATTTGCACCCAAACTATGTAAATATTTAATAGCAGGTATATTACTTCTACCAAGTCCTAATACAGCTATTTTTTTCCCTTTTATATTTTTTTTGAAATCTTCTAATTTTTGATTTAGCATAAATTCCCTCTTTTCTTTACAACTATATTATATGTTATTTCTTTTAAAAAGGAAATAGTTTTATGAAAAATAATACGATAAGCAATGTTTACTTACCGTATTATTACAATTTAAGAGTTATAGTCCATATTTTCTTTCTCGTTTAAATCTCCTGCATAATGATATGAAGAACAAGCTGTTCCGTCTTCTGATTTTGCATATTTCTCATTAGTACAAGGACAAACTTTTATTTCTTCTAATCTACAAGTTGAATCATGTACACAATTATGCACACAATCTACAACATTACATTTGATTTTTTGATTACTATACATTTTTGACATATTTATCAACTCCCATATATATTATTTGCAAATACCAAACAAATATATTAGATATATATGGAAATTTTGAAAAATTTTTTAATTTTTCTTTGAAACTTTAACGCTATCTCTTAATTTTCTATGATAAGTAATAGTAAATCTATGAACTTCATCTTGCAAAAAAGTTAAAAAATTTAATATCTTTTTTTTATTACTTAAATCTATCTCCTCATTATTACTATCAATTAGACCTCTTGTTCTATGTTTATCATTTTTAACCATTCCGTAAAGATTAGTAGATACTCCTTTTTCTTTAAATGCCTTTTTTACCATACTAAGTTGGGTTTTTCCACCGTCAAGTAATATGACATCAGGAAGTGGCCATTCTTTTTCATGATTTAATCTTCTTGATATAATTTCATACATACATTTAGGATCATCTTGTGTTAATGTACTTTTTATCTTAAATTTTCTATACATTTTTTTATTTAATTTACCATTTTCAAATCTTATCATACAACCTACAATATATTCATTTCTTAAGTTGGATATATCATAGCATTCAATTGAATCAATCTGTTCTTTAAATCCAAGTAAGTTTGAAAAATCATCAAGTACACTACTTTTCTTATCTTCAATATTAATATGTATATTATTTTCTACCATTTTTACTAAATTTAGTTTTTCACCTTTTTTAGGACAATATACATTTAATTTAATTTCTTTTTTTACAAAAAATTCATTTAAAAGCAAAATATTTTCTTCATTAAGTTTTACATACAATTTTTTAGGTACGTCATTATTTTGCAAATAATATCTTGATATAATTTGCGACATAGCTTCTTGTAATTCTTCACTTTCTACTTCATCAATTTTTACATCATCATGAAGCACCACTTTATAATCTCGTATTTTGAAAACTTGAATATACAACGTATTTTGATTATATACATATCCCCATATATCTGTGCTATTTTCATTTAAGTTTGCTACTGTCTGCTTTTGACTCATTTTTTCTATTTCATCAAGTCTAAATTTTAAAAGTTTAGCTTTTTCAAAATTTAAAGTACTAATACACTCATCAATTTCTTGTTTTATAACTTGTTTTATTTTATTTGTATTTCCTTGTAAAAATAACACAACTTGATTTATCATTTCCCTATATTCTTTGGAATTTACATCATTAGAGCATGGAGCAAGGCATTTACCTATATGATAATATAGACAAGGTGCTCTTTTAGTTTTCAAATCATATTTACACCTTTTTAAAGGAAATATATTTTTTATGGTTGCAAGTACATCACGCATTGCAGAAACATTTGTATATGGTCCAAAATACATAGCTCCGTCATTTTTTTTATTTCTTGTAACATATACTATTGGATATTCATCTTTTAGTGTTATTTTTATATATGGATAACTTTTATCATCTTTTAACATTACATTAAATTTAGGATTAAAGTTTTTTATATAATTGCACTCTAAAACTAAAGCCTCTACTTCATTTTTAGTAACTACATATTCTATATCACGTACAAGAGAGGCCATTTTTTCGATTCTTTTGGTTTTGTTATTTTTTTGAAAATATTGTCTTACTCTTTTCCTAAGTGATATTGCTTTTCCAACATATATAACTGTTCCTTTTTCATCTTTCATTATATATATACCAGGTTCAAATGGTATTTTTTTTACTATTTCACCTACATATGGATTTGTCATATCTAAACCCTACTTTTCTTATTTTTTAAATCTATTATATATATTAAAAGAGGGCTATATAACCCTCTATAATTATCAAAATATAATTATTCTTCTGTTTCATTGTATTTATCAATGATTGTTTTTTGTAACATTTCTCTAGTTTCAGTGTTAATTGGATGAGCAATATCCTTAAACTCACCATTTGGAGTTTTTCTGCTAGGCATAGCGATAAATAACCCTTTATCACTTTCAATAACTTTAATGTCATGTATTACAAATACATCATCGATTGTTATAGAAGCAATAGCTTTCATTCTGTTTTGAGAAGTCACTTTTCTAACTCTTACGTCAGTTATTTGCATGTTCCACACCGCCTTCCTGTATAGTACACTTATATTATTGCACAATATTATTTTATTGTCAATAGTTTTACACCGATAAATTGGAAATTTTTTATATAACTTGATATATGAAAAACTATTTATCTATATAATATTTTGGTCCTTTTTACATTATATTTTATATCTTCATCTATAAATTCTCTAAATCCTGCCATTATTGTATCTGGTTTTAAATTAGCATTTGACCCAGCAAGTACACTTATTTCTAAAGAATTATCAAGTGTAAATTCATACATTATTATTTGTGGCTTTATATCAATTCTTTCCATTCTATTTTTTGATTTTTTTAAAACTAAAATATTTTTTTGCTCAAGATATTCATTTAACTTATCAATATATCCTTTTTTTATATCTTCAATTTCTCTTTTGGTTTTATCTTTAAAAATCTCTTTATTATATACTAACTCAATAATATATGTTGCTGCATATACACGTGACATTATATTTTTTGCATTTAAATTTACATACTCTGCAGAAAGTACTGTTATTCCATTTGGTAGAACTCTATTCATTTGTTTTATAAAATACGAAGTTTCTATATATTCAGTAAGTATAATTTCTACAACCTCACCTGTACTTTCTATTCCAACAGATAAGGGATGTGCAAATACAAGTTCAGGTCTTGGATTAAACCCATTTGAATATGCAACAGGTATATCTGCCCTTGACAGTGCTTCTTCAAACACTTTTACAATATCTAAATGTGACATATATATTGCTTCTTTTGATTTACTATATATAACTTGTAACTTTTCCACAAGCCCACCTTACCTTCTAGTTAGATTATACCATAGGTATATTTAAAAAGTAAAGGTATTTTTTTAAATAAAAAAAGTTTACTAAAAATAATACTAAATTTGTTAAAAATTTAACTCTAAAACTCTTATATTAACAAAATTGTACTTCTTATTGTTCTAACTTATAACTGTTATTATCACTATTAAATTTATTCTTATTCAATTTTTTTCATATTCTCTTCTACTTATTTTTTAAGTGAAAATTGCTAGTATTAGAGTATCTTTCATATTTCTTTAGAAATTTTACATTCTAAATTCTTGTCTTTTTAACTTACAACATCAACTGTTTAAAAGTTTACATTTTCTCCAAATCTTTCTTTTAGCTTTTCTTTTGAGGTGTCATTTAAATTTACATTTCCAGCTAAATATATACTTGTAGAAGGATCAAGTTCTAGTAATGCAGTTGCATCTATTATTGCATTATTTTGTAAATACAGTTGTAAATTGTTATTATTTCTTAACGCTTTTAATGACTCTAAATCTTCACTCCATAATTTATTATTATCTAACTTTAGATATGTCAAACTTCTCAAATTTGAAAAGTTTATATTAGAAAGCTTTTCATGAAAATCATTATTTATAATTACTAATTTATTAAGATTTATAAAGTTTGATATATTTTCAAAATTTTGAATATCAGTTTGATTTGCTTCAAATTCAGTTAAATTAGTAAATGTATTTATATCTAATATATCTAAACTAGATTTATTAAATTTTAAACTTGTTATTAAATCTTTATTCTCACATTGTTTTAATGTTTCACATTGACTTTTATTTACAGTTAAAGTTATATTATTTTTTAATATATCTTGTATTTGCGATAAGTTTACATTATTATTTACTCCGGATAATTTTAAAGTATTTAATCTTGTTAAGCTATTTATAGCACTTATATCTGTTAAATTATTATTTTGTAAATCCAAATATTCAAGCTTTGCCATACTTCTAAGTATGTTCCTACTTTCCTCATCTTCTAATGTTATTTTATTTTCTGATAGTTCTAAATGGACTAAATTAATTAATCCTTTTAATGGTTCTAATGTAGTTAAGTTTTGAGAACTTAGCTCTAAATTTTTATAATTGGTAAATAATCCTAACTTATCTATATCTACATTTATTACTCCATTTCTATCTAATATTTCTCCTATCTTATTTAGTGCTTCTAATCTTTCGCCTGTATAATTTTCCCTATTTCCATCTATATTAGGATTTCCTAATAATTTCAAAGTCATTAGTCTATCATTTTGACTAAGTGGCGTTATATCACTTATTAAATTGTTTGTCGCATCCAAATATCTCAAATCAGGTAATGTTTTTACAAAATCAATTGATTCAATTTTATTATCACTTATATATATATCTTTTAATTTAGTACATTTTCCTATTTCTTCTATATTTTCAAAATTGCATTTATTAGATTTTATATCTAAAGACTCTAAATTTTTTAATTTACCTAAATTCTTTAAATCTGTTATTCCAGATCTTATAGTAAGACTTATTAAGTTTGGTATATCTTTTAAAATATCTATAATTTCATCATAATTAAATTGAGCACCAATTATAGTAAAGTTTTTTAATGATTTTACATTCCTTATATTATCATAATCTTTTACTACAGTTTTATTATTGCGTATACGCAAAGTTTCTAGCTTAGTACAATTTTCTATTCCATCTAAATTTTCTAGAATTAATCCATTTATTTCTAACCCCGTTAAATTAGGAAAGAATACTAAATCTTCTAGACTTGTTATTGTGGAATCAGTTATTTCAAGATATGTCTGATTTTTCATCCATAAAAATATCATATCTTCTTCTTTTGCACCTGATATTCTTGATACATAATCTCCAAATTCTTTATTCTTAAACCTTATATGTGTCTCATCTTCTAATATCTTCTCATCTACTTTATCTCCATATTCTTTTCCTTTT
>CANRQA010000007.1 GCA_947632635.1 uncultured Clostridia bacterium
GTTATTAGTTATTACTCCCATTATTATTGCTGTTGATAATATTAATATTATTACTATTATTATTATTAACACTATTAAACTTATTCCTCTTTCTTTCATATATCTCCTTACTCCTTTTTTATATTATTTACTATAACATAAACTTTATACATTGTCACTGGAAATTTTTTCCGTTTTTAACACACAAAACCAGCACTAGAATATTTTAACCATATTCTAACACTGGCTTTATTATATTTTCTTTTTTTACAGTTTTTACAATTTTTTCCTCTTTTAAATTTCTATATTTTTTTATTTTTAATGTGTTGTATGTATGTATGTATGTATGTATAGTGTTTTCATATATTTTCCCTCTTTTGTTTACATATTTTTTTTACTTCTTTCAATTTTATTTTACTATATTTTATATCTTTTTACAAGTATTTAATTATTATTTTTTTATATACTTACTTCTTCTCCTTTTATTACATTTGAACTATTTGATTTTGTATTTATCATGTCATCTACTAATTCTGATGTTTCAGATGTATAATTTACTATTATTTGTGCCTCTGAACTCGTTGCCGCACCATTAAACATACTATAATATTCAGTTACTCCACTATTTTTTATTGTTATACTTGTTTTTATTTTACCACATCCCATAAACATTCTTGATATATTTGTTACGTTACTTGTATCAAAATTACTTGTATTTATATTTTCTAAATTGCTACAGCCATTAAACATAGCAAGCATATTTGTTACTCTACTTGTATTAAAATGACTTACATCTAGACTTATTAAACTACTACATCCAGCAAACATCCAATACATAAGACTTACATTACTTGTATTAAAATTACTTATATTTAGATTTGTTAAACTATTGCATTCTATAAACATTTCAGACATATTTATTACTTGACTTGTATCAAAATTACTTAAATCTAAATTTGTTAAACTATTACATTCTCTAAACATATATTCTATATTGGTTACTTTGCTTGTATTAAAATGACTTATATCTAGATTTGTTAATTTTCTGCATCCATCAAACATATGACTCATATTCCTTACTTCGCTTGTATCAAAAGAACTTACATCTAGATTTGTTAATTTACTACATTCTCTAAACATGCCTGAAATATTTGTTACCTTGCTTGTATTGAAATGGCTTAAATCTAGACTTTCTAAATTATGACATCCAGAAAACATACTAAGCATATTTGATACATTCCCTGTATTAAAATTTTTCAAATCTAAATTTGTTAATCCACTACACTGTGCAAACATACCGCACATATTTCTTGTCATACTTGTATCAAAATGACTTACATCTAGACTTATTAAACTACTACATTCACTAAACATCCAATACATAAGACCTACATTACTTGTATCAAAATTACTTAAATCTAAATTTGTTAAACTACTACAAGAATTAAACATAAACGACATGTCTGTTACTCTACTTGTATTTAATGCTTTTATGTCTATTTCTTTTACTGCTGTGAAATTATATAACATATATGCTGAATTTGTATTTGCTATTATTTTTGTATTTCCACCTATTGTTAATTCATATCCTTCTTCTCCATCATCTACTATCCATGCCATTACTCCTCCGTTATTTCCTTCTGATACATCCCATGACTCTATTACCCCATCTGGTACTTTATTGTTTGTTATAAATGTTATCTTTGTTATTTTTGTCCTATATTCTTCTGCATGAAAGTCTGTTTTAGGATTTTCACCCCACGCTCTTAATACTGCATCATTTGGATCTCCTATTATATAGCCCATTTCTTCTGCTACATTTTGCTTTTTCTTATCTTTCCCTAAATATGCCAGTCCCTCTTCAAATACTTCTACTTCTCCTTTATATTTTTCATTTACTACATCTTCATAATCTTCTACCTTTATTTTACTTGTATCTCCTTCATATTTTAATATTAACTCTCCTGTTCTTAACCCATATGCCTCTTTCATTACTTGCAAATCATTTCGGAGTACTGCTTCTTTTGCATTACTTATTGGGTTATTAGTTATTACTCCCATTATTATTGCTGTTGATAATATTAATATTATTACTATTATTATTATTAACACTATTAAACTTATTCCTCTTTCTTTCATATATCTCCTTACTCCTTTTTTATATTATTTACTATAACATAAACTTTATACATTGTCACTGGAAATTTTTTCCGTTTTTTAACACACAAAACCAGCACTAGAATATTTTACCCATATTCTAACACTGGCTTTATTATATTTTCTTTTTTTACAGTTTTTACAAATTTTTCCTCTTTTATTTTGCTACTATTTTCTTTTTTTAGTGTGTTGTATGTATGTATGTATGTATGTATAGTGTTTTCATATATTTTCCCTCTTTTGTTTACATATTTTTTTACTTATTTCAATTTTATTTTACTATATTTTATATCTTTTTACAAGTATTTAACTACAATTTTTTCTTGTTATTAATATAATATAAAATTACAATATAAATTTCTATACTTACATTAACTTTCAAAATTTGTTTTTTACATACTTACTTCTTATTATTTTATAATTTAATTATCTTTTCCCATGGCAAATTATTCTTTCCAAAGTGACCATAATTAGTAGTATTTTTATAAATTGGTTGTTGCAAATTAAGTGTATCAATTATACCTTTAGGGGTTAAATCAAATTTGTTATATATTAATTCTACTATTTTCTCCTCAGGTATAGTATTTGTTCTAAATGTGTCTACATATATTGCAATAGGTATAGCTTTTCCTATAGCATATGAAATTTGAATTTCACACTTTTTAGCAAGTTTATTTGCAACAATATTTTTAGCTATAAATCTTGCCATATATGCAGCTGACCTATCCACTTTAGTTGGGTCTTTTCCAGAAAAAGCACCACCACCATGTCTAGAATATCCCCCATAAGTATCAACTATTATTTTTCTTCCTGTAAGTCCACTATCTCCTAGAGGTCCACCTATTACAAATCTTACAGTAGGGTTTATATAGTATTTTGTACCTAAAGCTACAAGTTCTTTTGGTATTACTTTTTTTATAACTTGCTCAATAATATCAGTTTTTAATTTTTCAAAATCTACATTTTCATCATGTTGTGTTGATAATACTACTGTATCAACACAGACTGGTTTGCCATCTTTATACCTAACTGTAACTTGAGTTTTACCATCTGGTCTTAAATAATCTAAAATTTTATTTTTCCTAACATCTGTAAGCCTTTTAGAAAGTTTATGTGCAAGCATTATTGGAAGAGGCATTAATTCCTCTGTTTCATCACAAGCAAAACCAAACATAATTCCTTGGTCTCCTGCTCCCTCTTTTAATTTTTCACTACATTCATTATTTTCTCTACTTTCAAATGAATTATTTACTCCTTTTGCTATATCTGCAGATTGTTTTGATATATTTACTATAACTTTGCAAGTCCTATAATCCATATCAACTTTTTCATTATCATATCCTACTTCTTTAATAACATTTCTTACTACTTTTTCAATATCTACACTTCCATTTGATGTAATTTCTCCAGTTATAACTACAAGGTCTTTGCCAACTAAAGTTTCACATGCTACTCTTGATAATTTATCTTGTTTTAAATATTCATCTAGTATACTATCTGATATTAAATCACATAATTTATCTGGATGTCCCTCTGTAACACTTTCTGATGTAAATAATTTACTCATTATTTTTCCCTCCTATAGAAAAAAGCTCCATACAATAAGTACAGAGCTTTTTAAATCATCATTCAAAGTACTTATTACTTTGTCGGTATTAGCACCTTATTTAAAAACAGGTTGCTGTGGAGTCATAAAGCCGATTCTCTCGTCCACTCTTGATAATATATATTTTTTATTTATCTTACCAAAAATTATAACTTTAATGTGTATAAAAGTCAATAGATATTTTTATATTTCATTACAATGGTATTTTAATATAACTTCATCATCAATAATTTTATTATTTAAAGTACCGCTTCCTGAAACACTCCAAGGACTATTATATTTATGTGTTAAATCAACCAACTGACTTGAAGTATATCCTCCATATTTATTTATTGTACTATCTATTGAATAAATCTTATATGTTCCATCTTTTGCAAACAATATTCTACTTCTAGCGGGCATTTCAAATACATCACTTGCATCTATTGTTTCATCATCTCTTTCAATTTCTTTATACCCATATTTTTTGTATTTTTCATATACCGTTTTTACTACAGGTCCGTATTTATATGCATATATATAGTCTTCATATAGTTTTTTGTTATATTTGCATAAATATTCAGCATAACACATATACACTAACTTTTCTAACTTTAAATGTGTACATTTACATCTACACAATATATATTTTGCAACATCAAGTCCTATTAGTTCTCTATCTATGTTAATAAGTTTTATAAATTCTTCTAAAGAGTCAATTACTTTAACATCTCTAAAAAAATAATCTTTGTCTACAACAGACTGAAAACTTTTATCATCTGTTTCTATAAAATGAGAAGAAATAGAAACATCTCTTCCACATTCCTTTAAGATTATTGGAACTATTCTATTAAGTTTTAAAGTAGATGAGTCATCTAATAAATAATGCAATGCAATTCTTGTACCAATAGAATAACTACTACTCATTATAATATAATGTCCTATCAAAGTAATTCACCACCTTTATTTTCATTTTCCCATTTAATATAATCTTGTTTATATATATTATGACATATTATATTAGATTTTTCATGCTTTTTATCCCAAACTTGTATTTCCCATGGAAAAGAATAATTATCATATTTTAAGTATATATGAGTTGCAACATAACCGACTCCTTTAGAAGAGTCAATACATTTTATATTATTTCCAAACTCTTTATTTACAATTTCTTTTATTATTTTATAATCAATATCTTCATTAAAAATAATTCTTATTCCAAATAAATCATTAATGCACTTATTTAAAGGTATTTCACCATTATCATGGTAATTTATATATCTTTCTATTTTATACTCTATGGAATTTCGTGCTTTAACTCTCAAATCTAATTTATTATCACCACTCCAATTTAAATTTGTAAAATCTGAGAATAAATTTGAAAATTTACTATTAATAAAAGTCCTATAATTAATAATTATATTTAAAATATCAATATCATTTTTCACATCTTTTACAAGTACTTTTCTCAAATTTATTTGTTTATAGTCTTTATATCCCTTCCATTCTTCTAATAATAAATTATATTTTTTAAGCGAAAAATATATTAAATTAACAAGGTCTTCATACATCTTTATCACTCTTTTTTCTATTATAATAAACTACAAATATTCTTAATATCTTGGTCTATTTTGCTATAATCACTTGTATAAGTATATCACACAAACGTTTGCTTGTAAATAATTACGTAACTTTTTCTTATTATTTCATCGCATATTGTGATAAAAAAAGCGAAGCAAACTTTTAATTTACCTCGCGAACTCTTCAAACTATTTAAATGTAACAGGTTGAGTTAAGAAATCAACTACATTACTAATATCTTTCTTAAATAAGTTCCACTCATTTTGCCAAAATCCAACCTGATCTGCCTTTTGCTCAATTTCTTGAACTGTTGGTTTTAACATTTGTGGTTTTTTCTTCCATGGAATTCCTGTAATTTCCACTGGTTGAAGACAAAACTCACCTAACTCCTGCATATCTTGTAAAAATAAATTCCATTCATATTTCCAAAAACTTTGTTTTTCCATATATATACACCTCTTTTGTATTCTTAAATTTCTAGTAATATTATATCAAACTTGTACATAAATTCAACTACATTTAAATAACATTTGCATTACATTTATATTACATATTTCTCTTTTTGTGAGTTCTATTATATTAGGAATATTTTTCAAATAACTCAATAATTTTGTTTTTTCCCATATATCCAATGTTTTTTTCAAGTAATTTTCCTTTTTTATACATACAGATAGTTGGAATTGTATCTATATTTAATCTACTAGCTATATTAGGACATTCTGTAACATCAACTTTTAATATTTGATATCCTGCTCTACTATTTGCAAGTTCTTCTAGAATAGGCGAAAGTTTCATACAAGGTCCACACCAAGTTGCATAAAAATCGACTAAACAAAGTTCCTCTTTATTTATTTCTTCGTCAAAGCTTTTATCATTTACGTATTTTAGCATTTATATACTCCTTTCAAATTAATTCCTTTGTCCGTATTCTATTAACTCCCTATATGGAAATGTTGCAAGCGCACCATACTCCCATATATATATATTATTAATTCCAAGATTATTTAGTGCTAAAATAGCGCTTTTACTTCTTGCACCGACTTGCACAATATACCATTATATCCTTAGTCTTATCTATTTCATCTATTCTATTTGTAATCTCATCAACAGGAATATTTATAGCATTTTTTATATGCATAAAATTATATTCATTATTTGTCCTAACATCAATTAATACCACACTTCCTGTTTCCATCATATTCTTAGCTTGTTCAAAAGATACAAGATTATATACACAACGTTTACAATTATTAGATCTAGAGTTAGCTCTTGACCTAAATCCAAAATTACTACTTTTCATACTATTTCCAAATAAAATCTTTCTTAAATTATCAAACATAGGTTATACCTTCTTTCTTAGTATAACCTATGCTTATATAATATATATTATGATTATTTAATTTTGTTTTTCAAATATTTTACCAAGTATAACTTTTATAATTTCAAATAAAATCATAGTTACAATACTTATACCTATAATTAATAAATGAATATTAAAAGGTAAGACTGGTACATCTAGTAATGATGCAAGTGTTGGAGTAAGCACAATTACACTTTGTAGAATAATCGTACCAACTACACAAAGTAACATTGGCTTATTTGAAAATAGCCCTATTTTAAATACAGATTTTTTATCTGAACGACATATAAATGCAAATAATATTTCAAGTGTTGCAAGTGTTATAAATGAAGTGGCACTTGCAATCTTAATACCATAATTTGCTTTTAATAAAAAGTATATAGCAAAAATAATTGCAGCTTTTAAAACACCAGGAATTACTATTCTACATATTAAAAATGGAGTAAATAATCTTTCATTTGCACTTCTTGGCTTTTTCCTCATTATATTTTTTTCTTCTTTTTCAAATCCTAAAGCTATTGCTGGTATTGTATCTGTTACTAAATTAATCCATAATATCTGTATTGGAATAAGCAATGTTTCATTAAATAACGTAGATAGAAATACAATTATAACTTCTGCCAAATTTGAAGCAAGTAAATATGCAATTACATTTTGAATATTATTATATATTCTTCTACCCTCTTTAATTGCGACTACAATTGTTGCAAAATTATCATCTGCAAGAACCATACTAGAAACACTTTTTGATACTTCTGTTCCAGTAATTCCCATACCTACACCAATATCTGCTCCTTTTAAAGCTGGAGCATCGTTTACTCCATCACCAGTCATAGCAACTGTTTTACCGTTTTTCTTCCAAGCCCTTACAATTCGTATTTTGTTTTCAGGAGATACTCTAGCATACACACGTATATCATTAACTCGTTTTACAAGTTCTTCATCTGACATATTATCAACTTCAGTTCCTGTAACCGCCTCTTTATCATCTGTTATTATTCCTAATTCTCTTGCTATTGCTCTTGCAGTATCTATATTATCTCCTGTAATCATTACAGGTATCATACCTGAATTAAAGCATCTTTCTACTGCTTTTTTTGCTTCTTTTCTTGGTGGATCTATCATTCCAACAAGACCTGTAAATATTAAATTATTTTCTGATTTTTCAATATCTTGCTCTTTTTTCTGAACTTTATATGCACAAGCAAGAACTCTTAAAGCAGATTTTGCCATTTCTAAATTATCATTTAAAATTTTCTTTTTATATTCTTCTGTAATAGGTTTAATCTCACCATCTACAAGCATTCTTGTAGAATTACTAAGTATAGACTCCACAGCTCCTTTAGTTAAAATCATATATTCATTTTCAAATTCATTTATAGTTGTCATCATTTTACGTGTAGAATCAAATGGAAGTTCATCAACTCTTGTATGTACTTTATCCATTTCTTCTTTATCAAAGCCTATTTTTGCTCCAAATTCTACAAGTGCTGTTTCTGTTGGATCTCCTAAAAGTATTTTTTTACCATTATCTTCTCCAAATGTTGTATCATTACAAAGAACCATTATATTTGATAAAGTAGAAAGGTCTAATTTATTTATATTTTGACTTTTACAAAGTTCATCTATATTTTCTACTTCACTTACATCAATAATTTTTCCATTTAAGAATATCTTTCTTAAAGTCATTTTATTTTGTGTAAGTGTTCCTGTTTTATCTGAACATATTACCTCAGTTGCACCTAAGGCTTCAACAGCTGAAAGTTTCCTTACAATAGCATTTTCTTTTGCCATTTTCTGCACTCCTATTGCAAGAGTGATTGTAATAACTGCTGAAAGTCCTTCTGGTATTGCTGCAACCGCAAGTGAAATTGCAAGCATAAATACATCAAGTACAGGATTTCCCTGCATATATCCTACTATAAACATAAGTACAGCGATAATAACTACAACTATACTTAATACTTTGCTTAATTCATTTATTTTCTTTTGCAATGGTGTTATTTCTACTTCTTGATTTGTTAATGCTTCTGCTATTTTTCCAAGTTCTGTATCCATTGCAACGGCTGTAACAATAGCCTCTCCACGACCATAAACTACATTGCTTCCAGAAAATAACATATTTGTTCTTTCTGCAAGTGCTACTTGCTCTTTTGTTATAGCATGAGCTTGTTTATCTACTGGTACAGATTCACCTGTTAATGCTGCCTCTTCAACTCTTAAGCTATGATTTTCTATTATTCTCATATCTGCTGGAATATAATCTCCAGCTTCTACTAAAACAATATCACCTACAACAAGTTCTTCTGTTTTTACACTTAATATGCTTCCATTTCTTTTTACTTTTATGTATGGAAGTGACATTTCTTTTAACGCTTCAATAGCTTTTTCTGCTTTACTTTCTTGCATTACTCCTAAAATTGCATTAAGTATTACAACAAATAGTATAATAACAGTGTCTGTTAAAGGTTCACCTGTTTTTATTGATACTACAGCTGAAAGTATTGCAGATATTATTAAAATAATTAGCATTACATTTTTAAATTGGTCTAAAAATTTTAAAAATATCCCCTTTTTCTTAACTTCTTTTAATTTATTAGGTCCATTTTTTAAAAGTCTTTCTTTTGCTTCTTCTTCTGTAAGTCCATCTAATTTTGAGTTAAGTTTTTCTACAGTTTCTTCTGTATTTAGTTTATAAAATTCACACATCAGTCTTATTCCCCCTAATATGTATATATAACATATTATTTATTTTTTTCCTTTTTAAATATTGATGTAAATACTATACCATTTGCAGCTATAAGTAATACAAGGGTTATATAACCTCCAACATATGGAACTATGCTTAATATTGATAATACAAAATACACAACAAAACTTCCAATAATATCAGTAGTTATTCCGTCTTGTTTTAAATATTTATTTTTAATATATTTATACATTAAACTTCCTACTATAAATACATCAAGTATGCCTACTATTACTACAAATGCAATATATACAATCATTAATGGAATTGTAATAACTGAAAGTCCCATAAAACTTAAAAGTAATAACAAAAACATAATAGGTAGTATTGCAAGTAATATTATAGTACCTGATAATACTGCAAATACTGAATTTGATTTTAATTTATTTACTATCATTTCATATAATTTTCCATTTGATTTTTTTGTTATTAATATATATACTAATGTTAGTATTAAAGCTGTAGTAATCATAGAGAAAATATTATTCCATGAAAACGGTGATGTTTCCTTTACCTCTTGAACTTTTACTACTGCATTTGGATAAAGGTTAGAAATATCAATATTGTTAAATGTTTCTACATATATATTACCTGATATATTTTCATTTGTAGCGATATTTAAAGTTTTTGTTGAAATACGTAAATCTCTATCTATGTGTCCTGTAATACTACAACTATCTAATACTCCTAAAATACTTCCCTTTACAGTTCCTTTTATTTCTACTCCATTACCAATTACAAATATATCTCCATTTACTACTGCATTTTCTTCTATTGTTATAACTCCAGTAGAAATTAAAAGTAAATTTTGAGATACATTTGAATTAATTGTTATATTACCATTTGCAATTAAAATACCACGTTCAAAAGGTGCGTTTATTCTTATACTATCTGATGAAAACATTATTTGTGAGTTTTTCATTTCTTCTAATACTTCTATTGACTTATTTGCAAATGTAACTCCCATGTTTGTTATTTTACTATCAAATATAACTCTTTCATTTACAAAACGGAAAAATGGTAGATATGAGTTTTTATCTTCACTTGATTTATACACTTCATATTTATATTCCGTATCAAAAATTCCCTCTACTTTATTATCTTGAGGCTCATTTTCTTCTGTTTTACCTTCCTCATTTGTTACACTATTTTCTACTTCTTGTGCATTTACTTTACATACTACTAAAGAAAATGCAACAATTAATACAAAAGTTATTATAAATGTTAAGATTTTACTTGTTTTTTTCATGAAAATTCCTCCTGTTATTATCTATACGTATTGTATACCAAAATTAGAAAAAAATCAAGTAATAGTGCAATACTACTTTGTTTAACTTAAAATTTGACAAGTGTCTAAAACTATGATAGAATTAAGTCGTATTTTTTATGTGTGTTATAATAATAAAATTTTAATATTATATAAGGAGGACTGCACATTATGCGGAAGAACAATTTTAAATTTAAGCCACATGTATTTGATGTAGGTAAAGTACTTGGAGAAGATATTAAAAAATATTATAATAGAAGAAAGAAAAATTATAGTAAAAAAGAAATATCTATAAAAGCTCACCGATTTATTTCATATGTTTTAATGCCGATATTTCGGTATATGTTAAAAAAAGATTTAAAGGATAGTGAATATAATGATTGCTATGAACATATAGAAGTTAAACTTAATTCTTTTTATATATATGGAAATAAATATTATTATTTTGATACTCCAAAACTTCCAAAAGCATTTAAGTTTAGAGCTGAAATAATAGACTATGCTTCTTCTATACTTGCTAAAAAATATTATATGTACTCTGGAATTAATATTATTAATGAATATGATGATACTATATCTTTCTTCCCTCAGCTTGTAGTTAATAAAATTGCAGTAAAAACAAAGGCTGAAAGTTTAATTGAAAGAGTTATTGTGCCATATATAGAACGTGAACTTAATAATCTACCAAATGATAAATATGAATCCAAAGTATTTATTAGATTTTTGGAAAATAGAAAAATTAATCATGTAATGAACATTGATACTAATCTTCCAATAAAAGATACTGATTTTCCGTGTTTTGTTGTATACAAAGCTGCTACACTTACAAAAGAATATAGTATAAAGGTAAGAAAAGAAGGAAGAAATATTATATTTTATACAACTAAAGAACTTTTTACATCAAAAAAGGAGTGATTACTTTGTTAAAGACTAGGGAAAATATTAAAAATTTGGTTAACGAGGTTTTTAATACCACCGTATCACCTTGGAAAAGAAAATCATGCGGTCGGTACAAATGTCAGGAATTAATAATTGCATTAGAGGCCTATACATATGAAAAAAATATATATGGCAATGTTGATGAAGGTTCTATTCCTGATGAATGTATTCCAAATATAGTTACAATTTATAACGCATTATAGCAAAAGAAAGGAGCTTAAGGAAACTATTTCTTTAAGCTCTTTTTGTTATATTGCCTCATTTATTCCACTTGAAATAAGTTTAGACATTGTAGTTATTAAATCATCTACTTCTTTTGGTGTAACAATATAATTTTCTGTATCTAAAATATTTGCTATCATGTTATATCTCTCTTCTTTCTTTAAGTTATCTAACATATTAATTATATCTTTACTATTTATATTTGTGCTAAATTCTTCCTCAGTAGTTTTTGCACTATCAAGCATTTTATCAATAGCTTCATTTGTAATAGTTGCCATGTCAACAACTGTGGGAACTCCTATTGCAATAACTGGTACACCAATAGTATGTATATTTATTCCCTCTCTTTTATTTCTAACGCCTGCACCTGGTGTAATTCCAGTATTACTTATTTGTATTGTATTTCCAACTCTATGCATACTAGATGAGGCAAGGCTATCAATAACTATTAGTAGTGATGGTTTAACATTTTTTGTTACTGCATTTATTATTTCTGAGGTTTCAATACCTGTTGTACCTAAAACCCCAGGAGATATTGCACTAATAGAACGGGTGCCCTCTTCCACTAATTCTTTTGCAAAATTAATTAAATGCCTTGTAATTTCCACATTTTCCACAACCTTAGGGCCTAATGCATCTGGAGTCACATATACATTTCCAAGACCTACAACTAAAATAGATTCATCTTTGTTATTTCCTACAAGCTCTTTTAAAATCTCTGCTATAGTAGATACAACTGCTTTTTCTTCTTTTTCATCTAAATATTTTGCGTCACTTACTTCTATTGTTATATATTTTCCTATCTCTTTTGATAATGCCTTTGAGCCATTTTCATTTAATACATTAACAATTGTTGTAATAACACCATCTTTTGTATTAGAAATTACTTCAATTCCGTCAATTGCACTTAAATTATTTACCTTTTTGTATTCATCTACTCTTTCATCTGCCATATCTGTTCTAAAACTTAAATTTTTACTCATAAAAACACCTCTTTTTTCTCTTAAATTTATTATGAGTAAAAAAGAGGTTATTATTACATAGAACAAATTATTTTTTTTAGTCCTATTTCGAAATCCATATCTCCAGTTTTTGTTTTTTCATCATATTCATCAAATGCATATATTAAATTTTTCAGTTCATTTAAGGTATATTTATCTGAACTTTGTGATA
Organism: uncultured Clostridia bacterium; assembly: GCA_947632635.1. Lineage (GTDB taxonomy): Bacteria > Bacillota > Clostridia > TANB77 > CAG-465 > CAG-465. Next base: position 13,013 of record CANRQA010000007.1, read on the forward strand.
AATTTTTATACACAAAAGGATGAATTCCAAGTTTTTCTTTAATATCTGTTTCTTTATTTTCTTTTAATACCTTTATCATATACATTTGCTTTATTTGTTTATATAGCATTATATATATTTTTATAACTGGCTCTTTTTGATTAATTAAATCTTCTAAACTTTTAATAGCATTTTTTGTATCTTTATTTACTATTTTTCCAAGCACATCAAATATTTTTGCATTTAGCGTTTTTGAACAAACTTTATCAATATCTTCCTTTGTAACAGTAGTTTTATTTTCAAGATATATTACAAGTTTTTGAAGTTCATTTATTATATTTGATTTACTTTCGCCACACATATTTTGCATATATTCAGCGGTTTCATAAGATATATTTATATTATATTTTTTTAATACTTGAATAATATATGATATCATTTGCTTTGAATCCATCATTTTAAATTCAACGCATTTTGCTATTTTAGAAAGTGCTTTATATTCTGAAAGTCTTTTATCAACACTATCTTCAATAATTATTACTTTTATACCCTCATCTAAATTTGAAATAGCTTTTATATCAAATTTTAATTTTGTATCTTTTATAATTACAAGCTTGTCAGATCCAAAAAAAGTAAAACCCTCACAAACTGACTCTAATTCTTTTACATTTTCTTTTGTTATATAGAAAAGATTTAAACCCACTTCAAGTTTATTAAATTCCTTTTTTATTTTTTCAACTTCTTTGTTTAAATCGTACTTTTCATCTCCATAAAATAAATATATATTTGACATATAACTATCCTCTTTCTTGTTCTACATTTTTTCTATTAGTTGCAATTTCTCTTGTTAATGATAATTCATCAATACTTTTTAAGCTTGGTACTTTCGAGTTAATCATTCCTTTTAATTCATCCTTAAAATCATTAATTTTTTCTTTTGAATTTCTATACTTATCTATTGCTCTTTGTTTAAAAAGCTCTAATATATATTCTTTTTTATAATCTATTGCTTTAACTTTATCCTCTTTATCTTTTATTACCAAGTATTTATTTTCATCTAACTTTCCATCTTTTCCAACAAAACCTAAAAAATCTACTATATCAGCTAAACTAAATTCCTTATCTGCTTTTTCAAAATTAACTTCATACATTTGAGTTTTTTTGTCAATTCCAACTTTTAATTCTTCTCTTAACACTTTTATTTTATCAAATAGACTTGACTGTGAAGCTATCCTATTTTTTATTTCTTGTTTTCGCTTTTGTTTATATTCTATATTCTTATCTTTTGAATTTGCAATTAATGTTTTTTCAAATTTTAAGCTACTCATTTTTGATGGTGTTTTACTTAAGTTTTTTATAATTCCAAACTTTTCTAACTTTTTTAATAACATATAATTTCCAGCGTGTGTGGTAGTAGAATATATAATATCATTTCCAGCTTTATCTTTATTATCAAGTTGTAATAACATATTTAATTCTTGCAATTTTAAGAAATCCATTTTATTTGATGTAAGTGTTGCCTCTAAAAATTGCTTTGCTGATGGAAGCCCTTGAACTATATAATTACTTGGATGTTTATGAATTTTATTTAAAACTTTATTCCTTTGAACTTGTATCATAGAGTTTTCTATATAATTTCCATATACACTATTGTACACTGAATTTAGTCCTTTAGCAATACCTACGGTCGCAAGTGGTGCTGTATATGGTATTGCTATTAAAGGTAATGATGCAAATGTAATAGCTGTTCCTTTTAAGCCTTTACCAAAATTTTTTAGTGACCTTTTATAGTTTTTCAAGTTATCACACCTCTTTTATCTAATTCTTCTTTTAGATTATCTATATCTTTGATTGCTCTATCTGAAAGAATTTTATATTTTTCTTTTTTATCTTTTATTTTTTCATCAAGTGCTTTCAATATTCCAAAATTTGCATTCATTGGTTGGAAATTTTTGTTTTCAGTTGATACATATTTTGCTAAACTTCCAAGCATAGTAGTATCTGGAAATTCAAGAGCTTTTCCTTTTAATTTTGAGATAATGCTATAAGCGACTATCATTCCTGAGGCAGCAGATTCAACATATCCCTCAACACCTGAAATTTGTCCTGCAAAATATATGTTTTCATTTTCTCTCATCTCAAAATTTTTATTAAGTAATTTACCTCCATTTATATATGAGTTCTTATGCATTACTCCATACCTTGCAAACACAGCGTTTTGCAAGCCGGGTATCATAGAGAAAACTCGTTTTTGCTCTGGGAAAGCAAGACTTGTTTGAAAGCCTACTAAATTATACATTGTTTTTTCTTCATTTTCTGCTCTTAACTGTACTACTGCATAGTTTTTCTCACCAGTTTTTGGATTATCAAGCCCTACTGGTTTAAGTGGTCCAAATACTAATGTTTTTTCTCCTCTTTTTGCCATTTCTTCAATTGGCATACAGCCCTCAAATAATACAAGGTTATCAAATTCATGACGATTAGCTACCCTTGCATTTAAAAGTTCTTTGTAAAAGGATAAATACTCAACTTTATTCATAGGAAGATTTATATAGTCCCCCTCATTTTCTTTTCCATATCTATCCATAATATAAGCTATATTCATATCAATACTATCTGCCTCAACTATTGGAGCTGCCGCATCGTAAAAATACAAACTTTCATTTCCAACTTTTTTTAATATATCATTTAGCAAATCTTTACTTGTAAGTGGACCTGTTGCAATAACTATAATTCCTGATAATTCATCTAAATTTTTTATTTCTTTATCAATTACTGTTATATTCTTATTCTTTTTTATAACTTCTGTAATATATTCAGAAAATTTTTCTCTATCGACTGCTAAAGCCTGTCCTGCTGGGACTTGAGTTTTATGGGCTGCCTCAACAAATAAACTGCCAAGTTTGCACATTTCATATTTTAAAAGTCCACAAGCATTTGTAAGCAAGTTAGATTTTAAAGAATTACTACATACTAGCTCTGCAAAATTATCACTTTTATGTGCCTCTGACTTTTTTATTTTCTTCATCTCATACAATTTAACTTTTATATTATTTTTAGCAAGTATATATGCGCATTCACAGCCTGCAAGACCAGCTCCAATTATATTTACTTCTAACAATTATATTCCTCTTTTCAATATTATTAATATAACTTACATTAATTTAAGTATATTTTAACATATTTGAATTGTAGCAGTCAAGTTACATATTATTATATTTTAATACAAAAACAGGAAATAGCAAAATAAAGCTGTTTCCTATTTTATTTAAAAACTATTTACACTATCAAGACATTTTTGTAGAAAAATATCCATATTAGTATTTTTACATTTTTTAAATTTTTCATTTAATTTTTTTACTTGTTCGATATCAGACTCGCCTTTATTTTTAAGGAATAAATTTCTATATACTCTCCCCTTTTCTCTATAACTTGGCAATTTTTCTATCATTTTTAAATCTAATAAGACTTCATCTAAATTCTTTTTATTCCAAATTGGTACAATATATGGATATAGCCAGTGGTCTTTAAACAATTCTTTAGATATATATTTTTCTTGTTTTTGATTACTAGTATCATCTAAATCCATTATTGGCATTAATGAAAAATTTATTATCTTTTTATTTTCTTCCTCTACTTCAAACTTGTTTTTCCATTATTTTCTGCATATATTTTTATAGGTAAATGTAAGTTACTTTTTATATATTCTGCTAAAAGAAGTTCACATTGTCCATGTGCTATTACTATACATCTGCAATAATTAGGTTTCTTCATTACAAACTGTTTCCTTATTTAATTGTGAATCTTCTAGCGCATATTTTATTTCTTCAAAATTAATATAATCAGTTGTTGGAATTCCACCAAATATACCTTTAAAATATAAATCACGAGCGTTATTATTTTTTTGAATTTTTATTCCATATTCTTTAATAGCATTTATTACTTTATTTCCATTATAATCTGTTGATAATATATAGATATAATCAGCTGGTAATATTTCAAGTAAAAGTGTATTATGAGTTGTTATAATTAATTGACCTGTAATTTCACTTTGAATTGATGTTATAATGTTTTTCATTAAAACATCATGTATGCCGTTATCAATTTCATCTATTATAACAGTTTCACCAAGTAATGCTCCTACCAATGTATCAAACTGCTTTAAAATTCTTATTGTGCCATCTGATTCCATTCTATAAGGTATAGCCTTTATCTTTCCACCTATCATTTTATAAAAAAAGAGTTCATAATAATATTCATTTTCTTTTTCAGTTAATTTATATCTAACCTCTTTTATATCCGCATAAGCTTCAGTAAAAAAGATATTTAAAATATTTTCGTATATTTTAATTTGATTTAGATCTTCTTTTTTTAAATAACCCTCTTGTATATCATATAATCTTACTTTTTTGTATAATTGGTCATAAAATATTTTAGGTGCTCCTTTATGAACATGTACTGACATAAATATAATATGGTTAATAATCTTAAACAGATTTTTATTTATATTATTAAATACATATTCTTTATTTTTCTCGAAAATTTCATACGAAATTAAAGATAAAAAAGGATATTTTCCCCAATATTTATTAATAATTTCATTTAGTTCATCATTATATTTCTCATTTTTAAATATTTTCTCATTTAAGAATCTTTTAATTCCCATATCAGCTTTTTCTACGGTAAATAAATATGCTCTTTGTTTATCTGCCATATAGTATAACTTTTCTTCTATAATTTCATCATCAAATTTTATATAATAAAAGCCTTCTTTATCATCAATTTTAAATCCATATTCTATTTCTGTTGCTTCTTTTTCGTCTATTGTTCTATATTCTTTTAAGTTTAATGATAAATCTAACATATTTTTTAACTCTAATGGTAGCTTATCTATTATATCATCTTTCATTTTCCAGAAATCTTTTGGGACATTATTCATAGTCATATCTGTTGCTCTAAAAAATATTAATTGTTGCAAGAATTTAAATAATTCTACAATATTTGTTTTTCCGCTCCCATTCTCACCATATATAACTATTAAATTGTTTGTTTTATTTTTTGTTTTGTTTAGATTAAATTCAATATCTTTTAAAGATTTAAAATTTTTTGCTTTTACATAAGTAAACATTTTTCATCCCTCCTAATAATATTGTATGTTTTTTAATCTATTATATACAATTTTATATTATTTTTATATAAAGTCAATAATTTTTTATACATTTTGTATTATTTTTACAATTTTATATAATTAAATATTTGCAAAATTTGATTATATTAAAAGAAGTTGAAAAATAAAATAACTAATTTAATAAATTTTACTAAACATCATATTATAATGTTTTCTATAACTAAAATTATGAGGCAAAAAATGACCTCAAAAGTATTGACAATATTATGTTAATATGATATAATTACATCATATTTATTTTTATACTCCTGTATCACAGGTTTAATATATATAAAGCTATGGTAAAATAATTATTTCAAGGAGGACTTTGTATGTTCATTCTACTTTTGGGTATAGCAATTGTTGCTTTCATTGCATTTTTACAGTTACGGATAAAATATCCTAATGGGAGCTCCTATTGTTACACTGTACATGATTTTTTTACAGCTATGTCTTGGGTATTTGGATTTATAACTCTTGGACTAATTATAACAATTTGTTGGCTATCAACTATAGTAGCTACTGAAAGCACGATTGATAGCAAGATTGCTATGTACCAAGAAGAAAATACAAATATCGAACAGGACATTGATGAAATCATTGATGAATACTTAAAACACGAGCAGGATACATTTGAGGGGCTTAAAACAGAAAAAAGCTCGATTACTTTGGTTACGTTATTTCCTGAGCTTAAATCTGATACTCTTGTTAAACAGCAGTTGGAGATTTATGTTGATAATACTACCAAGATAATAAGTTTGAAAGAAGAAAAAATCGATATTTCCAAAATAAAATGGATATTATATTTTGGTAAATAAAAATTAAAATGCAAAAACTGTTTGTTGCTAAATAGCTATCAAACAGTTTTTGTATTTTTTTCTTCATGATATTCTTTTTCAGTATTAACATTCCAAATTTCTCTTTTTTTATTCTTATCTTTCTTTTTATCTAATATATATTCTGCTGCCTTTATTCCTGTAAGCATTGAATGGTCCATATTATTATACCTATGTTGCCCATTTCTACCAATACACACAAGATTTTTATATTCATTTAAATATGAAACTACCATTTCTATATTTGAATATGTACCAAAATATGCTGGATATGCTTTTTGTATCTTTATTCTTACCGATTTACTTACAGCATTTTCATCTTCTATTAAACCAATTTGTATAGCCTCTTTAATGGCAAAATTTATAAAATCATTATCAGACATATTCCAATACTTATCATTTTCAGAGCAAAAATATTCTAATGTAATTAAGACTTTACTTAAAATATCCTCTTTATTTTTAAATAAATAAGGGGACCAATTATTAAATACTTGAAGCCTTCCCATTTTTACATCTGGCTCTTGTACATATATCCATGAATCAGGTATAACATCATTTATAGTTTTAATAGTTGTTGTATTTTTTAGTTTTAATTTATCAACTAAAAGCCCCACAGACATAAATTCCCTATATGGTAAATTTACTGCACCATTATACACTTTTTTATTAATTTTATCTCCAGATATTCATAAAACTAAATCTTTAATAGGCATTGATGATATTAAATAATCAGTATTTACACTATTTATATGATTTTTTTCTATATACTCTATACTTGTTACATTTTTGTTATTTACATTTATCTTTTTAACATCTGCATTTAATATTATTTGACCGCCCATATCGGCTATTTTTTTGCCATTTCATTCCATGTTTTATCCCAAGTAACAAATGTTGCCTCTCTTTGTGGGCCAGTTAAATAAAATTTATATTTATCCTTTGGAAGATATGCAACTATAGGCTGATACTGTGTATTAAAAGAACAAAGTATTGTAGTTTTTTCTTTTATATTTTCATTTATATATTCTGCAAATTCTTTACCCAAAGAGTAATTTCCATTTATATCGTCATATACAATTTTATAACCTGCATACGCATTCATTCCTAATAATATAATTAAAGCAACTGTAGGGAAAAATGCTTTATTTTTTGATACTAGGAAATCATATTTACTTGTCTTTTGGTTTTCTTTAGATAAATCTTTATTTGTTGAATTTAATACCCAAAACATTAAAGTATATATAATAATTATTACTCTTTCTGAAATTGTAATCCAAAATAACGAATGAATTATAATTGTAAAAGCAAATTGTGCTAAAAATATTATTCCCTGTTCAAAATCATCTTTAAGACCTATTACACATAATAACATAGCTACTCCAAATAGTATATATACATGTGTCGGTGAACTAGGCTCCCCCCATAGGAAGTCTATAAATGATGTTACTGCAACATTAAATTTGTTATATAACACATTAAAATTATCTATTCCGTCAACTTTTATGTTATTATTAACAAGTTCCATATTAGTTATTGACAATACTATTATTATACAAAATAACGTTAACCCTACTATGAAAATAAGTAAACTTAAAAAAAAGTCTTTTTTATTTATATTAATATTTTTTTGTATAATTTTTTTACCCCAATAAAATACTGCAAGTAAAACTGCTGTTGGTATCATTATTAAATGAGTATTTGCAAGTAAAGCTAAAAGGATTGCAAATATGTATGGATGCTTATCTCTTTTTTCATATATAATAGATATTAGCACAAGTAAAAGTGGTATCATTGCATATGTTCTTGCAATTGCAGTATAGAAATAAAGTAGTCCTGAACTAAATATAATTAAAACTTTTAAAAATTTATTTATATTTGTTTTCTTTAAAATTAACACTACAGTTGCAATTCCAAAAGCCCATGATATAAAGTTTTGTGACTGTATTGGTAGTCCTAATTTTGCAAAAGGAAATATTACAAAATACCATAAAAATGAATGTCCCTCATATTTTAACTGTGATATTATTTGTGGAATACTTAAATCTCTAGCTAACAAAAAACTTTGTGCCTCATTTTCATAATTTTCATGATTTATGCAGACAGCACCTGTAATTATAATATATATGATTAATACAATAATATTAAATATTTTTTCTCTATTTTTATATATAAATTCCTTCATTTAAACCACCATTAATACTTCCTTAATACTTCCTTAATACTTCAGTATATGCTTCAATATTTCCCATATCATATGACATGCCATTTACGACAAGACCACTCACATCAGTTTTTTTCATTAAATTATCAAATGCATCCATTAGCTGATATTCTTTTCCCTCTTCAATTGGCCTTTCTACAATTTTTTGTAATTCATCAAATAATTCTTTAGTTAGTATAAATGCTCCAAAATTTCCAAAAAATTTATTATCAATTAATAAATATTTCCCTGAATACTCAATACTTGGCTTTTTCTACAATTTTATCTAAATGCAATTTTGTTTTTTCATTGTTTTCCCATTTTCCTTGAACAGTACCATAATCTTTTAATTCTTTTACTTCTAATTTTTTAAGAGCTATAATAGTAGTTTCTACCTCATCATAATAACTTAATAATTGTTCAACTGCACTACTATTTTCACTACTTTTATATATAGTATCATCAAGTAATAATATAACAGGCTCATCATTTAAATTTGGTCTTGATAAATATACTGCATGTACAAAGCCTAACTTTTTATCTTGTACTATATATGTAACTTTCTTACCTATTCTATTTAATCTTTTATCATAAATTTTATCTTCATCACTTAATTTTCTTAACACATTTTCTTTTGCTTCATTAAATAACCTATCATATACAGCTTTATCTTCACTATCTATAATTAAATTTATTTTCTCAATTCCCGACTCATCTAATTCTTCAAGCAATTTAATTATTACTGGCTTTATTCTTCCATCACTATCACATATTGGAAGTAATGCTTTTTTAGTTACTTTATTCATAGGATATATACGAGTTGCAAGTCCTGCAACTGATATTATTGCTTGTTTTATTTTATGCATATTTTCACCTAAATTTCTTTCTTCATATCTATATTAATACTATCCATGCCATATTTTTATTTTATATATGAACTTATTTTTTCTCTTACCCCTTCATCCTTACAAGCAAGCGAATCTATATGTTCTTGGAATTTTATAAAAGTTTTACCAAGTGCATTAGTATCTCCACTTTCAATTGAATCTACAGCTTTTGTCACTAGATTGTAATTAATATCCTTAAAGAAATTATATACTTTTTGATTATTTGCTTCTTTAGGAAAAGCAATGGCATTATTAAAAAAATTCATTATTTTTCTTGTATCCTTTGAAGAATTTAAATCTACAACTAAAAATCCCATATTATTTTGTGGAGTTAACTTCCTTGTTATTGTTTTTCCGCCTAAAAATGTTATCTCTGAAAGTCCTTCATTCATAATAGTAGTTTAATCTAAAAGTCCACATTTAGACCCTGCTAAATGTTCTCCATTATATGCTATTTTTATTATATCTTCTTTTGATAAATCTAAATTATATAGCTTGTTCATATGTTTTACAACTGTTATACAAATAGCAACGCTTGATGCAAGTCCTTTTTTCATTGATAAATCCATTTTTACGATTTCTAAATTTATACCATTTATTTTTGTTTTGTAATTTCTTAAAATATATAACAATGTACCACAAATATACGAGCAAAAATTATTAGATTTGCACTCAATTTCTAACTTTCCTTCATCCATTATTTCACATTCATAGTGTAAATCATTATATGTATATATAAATTTGTCACATTTTTTTTGCTTTTGAGTATATTCCTTTATCAATAGTAACAGCTATAGCTTTACCTGATGATAATTCTTTATTTTTTGAGAGATATGGTACAATCAAATCACTTATTCCGCCAATTAAACTTAATCTTCCAGGTACAAACAAAATGTCATCTTGCATTATGCAACCCCTATAATTATTCTTTTACTATTATATCTAAATTTTTTCTGAAAATCAACTTTTTTGCAATTTTTCATATTTAATATAACAAAGAAAATTGTTATTAAAATGCTAAAAAATGACAAACAATAGGTAGTACAGATTATGTACTACCATTTATTTTACATAGTTAATATTCCACCTTCTGTTTCAAGAATTAACAAAACTCTTTCTTCTTCTCCTGTTTTTGCATTTATATATATCAAGAACTCTTTTTTATTCATTTTTCCTTTAAATTCATAAGTTAAAATTTCATTTTTTGATTCAGTTGGAATTATAGCTATATCTTCCGATATTACCTCAATATTATTATTTAATACTTTTTTTGCAGTTTGGACTGAAATAGTAGGTTTTATATCACTTCTATTTGTATGATTAAAAATGTAACCTTGTGATTCAACCGAACAAATTTCACCATCATCAAGAGCAACCTTTACTTTTATTAAATCAGGATAAAGTATAACTCCATCTTGAGTCCCAGCATAGTTTATAATTGCCATATTTTCTGTTTTTAAATAATAAGTATCTTTTACATCATAAATACCTAAACTATTTAGAAAATCTAGACCTTTCTTTTTTGCTTCATCCATAGAAATATTTTCGCTTTCTACTTTCCTATCACTAACCATTAAATATAGTCTTGCATCTTTTTTTGTAATACTTATATTTTTTATATTTTCTTTATTTTTTAATTTTACCTCAAAATTATATAAATCAATTAAGCCTGATGAGTCCCCTAAATCACTTATATACTCAATTTCCTCATTTTTAAATATTTCTTCTACCTTTTTCTTTGCAGTATCAACGCTTACCTCTTCACCTGTTAAAAATTTAGGCGTTTGGTTTAATAAATGGTCTGAAAACGCTCCGTCATATATTAGTCCCTCATATTCTTGAAAAGTTTTTCCTATTTTTGAAATATTTGCAGTAGTTGTTACTACTTCATCTTCTTGAAATTCTTCATTACTTACTTTTTCAAGCTCATTCCATTTTATTCTACCTTTATTTAAATCATCATATATATCTTGCATTACAGAGGCAAGTTCCTTAGAACTTTCATAAAGGCTATCAATACTTTCAAACTGCTCATCTGTAAGTTTTTCCTCTGCTACAGTCTGCTTTAACAGCGAATAACAATAATCACTAAGTTGCGATAAATATTTTGAAGCATTTGACATTGAATTTTGTGAAGATGGTAGTGTTTCTAAATTTTCTTTTGCTAAATTGGAATTTTTCCAAATACTTGCAAGTGTTGTTGTCATCATTTTTGGCGTACTTGTTATTTCTAGTTTTGCAAGTTCATTTTCCACATTATTAACATACCCAACCATTTCATACATTGCTTTGTTATATACATCTTGTTCAGACTGTTTTGCTCTTTTAAAGTTATTTGTCATTTCAACTGAAAATATACAAATAGCAGTAAATACCATAAAAATCACAACAGCCAAAGCTTTTTTATTTATTTTCTTTTTTAAATTATTAATTTTTATTTCAAACTTTTCTATCATACTTATTCTCCTTAAGGTTCAACAGCAAATCTATGACTTCCTATTGTTTTTACTGTTTTTAATGAAAATAGCCACTTACTTTTTGTTGTTTTTGGATTATAGAAAAAAAGGGCACCATTTGTTGGGTCAGAGCCACTCATTGCTTCTTTTGCCGCTTTATATACAGTTGAATCTTTTGCTATTGGTTTGTTAAATTGTCCATCTTTAACGCATGAAAACTGGTTTTTTTGATAAATTACGCCAGAAATAGTATTAGGAAATTTTGGGCTTTTTACTCTATTTAATACTACCGCACCTACTGCAACTTGCCCTAAGTACGTTTCACCTCTTGCCTCACCATTTATTAAACGAGCTAAAAGTTCAGTCATATCATTTCCAGATGCTTTATCAGTTGATGTAGAACTTTCAGCCGTTTTAGCAGCAAATATTTGATTATTTATACTATTTAAAATTGTTTTTATACTTATTTTATAATTTAAATTTATATATAACATTAAAACTAAACAAGATATACAAAAAGTACATATTATATATTTTTTTAAAATTGTAAATTTCATACTACCTCCAAATTTATGCTTAACTTTATTTTTTACAATTTTAATTAAATTTATACAATATGTAACAATTTATATTCTTTTATTTATTAATTATATATTTTATTTTTTAAAAAATATAATGTAAAATTGCAAGGCAAATAACACCAGGAACGCCAAGAAGACCTGCAACAAGTGCTGTTACTCCATTAAATGGTATAGTTAGGCCAATCTTTCCACCAAATACATTAACAAGCAAAATCATAATTAGTCCTATCAATATATTTAAGAGTAATTTTAATATTTTTTTAAGTGGCCAAGAAAAAACTTTAGCAAGTATTATTAATGCTATAATGGTAAGTACTAATATAACATACTGCATATTCATCCCTCCATATTTATATACTACATTATACTTGTCTAATAATTTTTTATGAATATTTTTATATCATATTTCTATCATATTTATAATTATTTAGCATATATAATAATATATAAATATTTATATAATTCTCATAATTGGAGGTATTAAAATGACTAATTATTACAAAAACATTATTAGGATTCCAAATGGTGCATGGATTGGTGAAGCTAATCATCGGTATGATTTAGGTTACAAAGATAAAGTACTACTTACAGATTGCATTAATTATTCATATGTTTCAGGAAGACTTATTGCTTTAAAAAAAGATAATAAAATTTATGTTTTTTCTACAAATATAACGGTTATAGGTAGTGAAGAAAGCCTTGAAAAGATTGCTGAATTTACTGCATTTAGAGATATTGCATATTTAAAAGTTATTTGTGAACATTACACCTATTTAATTGATAGAAATTGCCAAATCAAATTTTCAAATAGAGCACCTATAAATTAAAGAAAAAACCAATATACTGTAAATTATACAATATATTGGTTTTTATTTTAGTAAAATAAGTCTAATAATGTTTTAATTTCATTATTATCATATGCTGCTTGCAATATAGAAAGGTTATACCAAATATAATCAGGTTTATCCTCTTCTTCAAGCTCTACTTTTTTATACTTGCCTTTTCTTTTTGTAACTGTAAAGCCTCTATTTTTTAGTACTTTTTTCTTTATCCATTCTATACTGTGTAATTTTGTAAGTTCTTTAGAACATAAAAGTTTCATACCACAAATATGGATGTGTATATCTTTTATTATACCATATGTATTAAAAAACTTAGCTACTAAAGTAGGATTTTCTTTAATTTCTTCTGTATAATCAATATCACCATAAAGTACATTTAAGGCTACTTTTGAAGAATTTATATTTTCGATAAATGTTACAAATGCTTCTATACTCTTATATTTTGAAATGTTAATGTTTCCCTTATTTTTTGAAACATTTAAAATATCAATTATTTTTGGCATAATACTTTTTAACCGTCTATCAATATTACCACTTATTATACTATTCTCATCTATCTTTTTTGTGTTATTTTTCACAATTGTTTCCTCCTATAAACATTAATTAATTTTATTTTTTTTTTAATTATACTTTATATATTATATCAAATTTTTTTTAAAAAATCAATAATTATGTAAATTTTGCATTTACTTTGCTTTTTATTTTACTAATATTTTATTTAACCTAGTATAACTTCCCAATTATATAAAAGTCTTTTTCATACAAAAAGTATGATAGTGCTTAAATATTTTAGCAATCTATCATACTTTTTTGACTAAAACTTATACCGGAGAAATTAAAGCTAAGTATTTTTTATTTCATAAATTACATTTCCAGCTAAAGAATATATTTCTTTATTAGTTTTAAAAATATTATACTCTTTAACATACTCTAACATTGTATCAGTTTTAGCTTCAATTACATTTCTTTTATCTTTGTAATTATATGCAATATATGTATCAGTATCCTTATCTTTTGTAATAATATAATTTAAATTACTACAAACATAGCAATTTCTATATTCACTATTATATTGTACATTATCAATTATAATATTTCCTTTAATATCTACAATATCATATTTATCATTTACTATATCTTTTGCAATAATATATTCATTACTATAATCACCTTTGTCATAATCATATAGTAAGTCTTTATATACTAAATTTCCTGTATCTACTATCTCACCATTTGGTAAAACTGCCACATATTTATTAGTTGCACCTGAAACAGCTAAAGAATATATCCCCTGTTCAACAATACCAGAAAGTATACGTGATTTTCTTTCTTCTTCACTTTTAGCATTTGTAGTATAATACTTGTCTGTTGACTTTTTCTCACCATTTTTATCAAAAACATCATAGTAACCGTCAGAATTTTTCAAAACTGCACAACTACCACTTGTATTTCCTGGCCTATCAATACTGTAATTTTCTATTGTTTTTACTAATTTATCTTTGTTATATACATATATATTTCCATTTTCTTCTGCAAACATAAAATCTTTTCCAAGTATTAAATTTGATTTATTACTTGCTATTTCATTTCCTTTATCATCAAATACAACATATTTTTTATCTGAGTCATAATATGCAAAATAATATATATCATTATTATCATAATAATCAGAATAGTTAACGTTAGAGAAATCAATATCAAAATACCTTTCAGCTTTACAATTATCTTTCTTAAATTGTAATTTATAACCTGTAAAGAAATATAATGTATTACTATCTTTACAACTTATCCACCTAATATAATCTGTTTCAATTTCTTTTCCTACAAATTCTACAATTAATGAGAAATTCTTCGTATCATATACTGAACATTTATCACCAATTTGTATGATTATAAATTTTGCATTTCTAGTTTTTAAATATACTTTTATATCATCTTCATCATAATTTGGCTCTATAAGAACTTTACCTGTATTTGATATAACACCATATTTATCATCTATTTCTATCAAATAAATATAATTATTATCAATTCCTTCTTGAATAATATCATCATATTCAAAGTCAGTTAATTCTTTTCCATCCAAACTTAATAACGCATATTTATAATTTTTTTCAGCTATATAATTTGAATTCGGATTCACACTATACATACTAACACTATCATCAATACTATCATATTTATTACTTTCAATAATCACATTTCCTTTGCTATCAATAACAGAGTAATCGTCTTCTCCTACTTTTTTTGCTAATGCGCTTTCTTTACTAAACTCTTTTATTTTACTATATCCATCAATGGTAACAATTTTTCCACTTGTATTTACATACACATATGTATTATCATAATTATCAACTTCATATAAACTAGATTTTAATACTTCTTCTCCATTACTATTATTAGGATTATTTTTATTCATCATAATAAATGCTAATACCATTCCAATTATCACAACGCTAATGAATATTATTAGTCCTAATATTGTGCTTAATTTCCCACTTTTCTTCATACAAAAACCCCTTTTTTAAAATTTTGATTTTACTGAACCGTAACCTATATTCTAATTATTTAATAGAAAATATCATATATATTTTTTATTAAATCGTTATCTATTAATCCATTTAATAATTTCATTTCTATTTCAACATCTTCATTTATTGGTTGATCCCATTTAAACTTTGTATTTGTACCTTTATAATACCAAGCAAACTCTGCTTGAAATTCTCCAAAATTAACATAGAAAGATTCACTATCAGTCGTTATAAATTCAGTTTCAAAAAAATCATTTACTGTATTTACTATTATTCCACTACTTAAAGTTTTACCTTTTTCTAGAGCAAATGTTTCATGGTCTATTATTACACCATCATTGTCATTTGCAGACAAAAAATATATTGTAAGATTAACATCATTTGGTGATTTAGATACAGTAGAAAGTTTTTCATCGCCTTTATCATCTTTACCATTTTTATTTTCTTCTTTATTTCCTTTTTTGCCAAGATTTACATTATAAGTTGAATTTCCTTTTATAACAAGATTTGCCTCAAATGGTTCTAAATTTTCTTTACTAACATTTATTATATAATTTCCTGTTTTTAAATTTAGTTCATACTTTCCAGCTTTATCGGTTTTTAATGTTGTAACTAATGAATTATCTAGCCCCGAATATATTTTTATCTCAGCAGCATTTACAGGTAATTTTTCATACGTAACATTGCCACTCAATTTATAATCTTTGCTTTCAAGCATATTGGTTTCTTGAAATGCTTGAGTTATTTTTTGAATTGAACTTGAACCTAACCCCAAATTTTTTGCGGATTTTATTACTGCCAAAGCACAATCTTCAAAACTTGCTCTAGAAGATAGATAAAATAGTGAATTATACCAAACTTTTGCCATTTGCTCACGATTTTTAAAAGCACCTGACTGATGCATTAAATACGCTGCATGTAGAACAACATTTGAGTTTTGATGTATTCCACCTCCATCATAATCTTGGACATTTTCAAGATTATTTTTTGCTAAAAATTCCTCTAAAGTTGCACCACTTGTTAAATACCCATCTGGATAATAATACTTTCCTCCCTTTTTGCTTGGATTTCCAAATTCTTCAGGATTTGCACCATCTCTTATAACCTCTATATCCTCTGCTATTGTCCAGTTTTTCCCCTCTATCAATGAACCTATTATGTCTGGATAAGCTTCAGATAAGGCACCTGTTTCAAATGCTTCATTTTTCTTTTCTTTAGTTTGAGATGATGCAAATTTTACAATACTTTCAACTACTCCATGAGTGAATTCATGAGCAAGTACATCTAATGAAGTAGTTAAAGATTTTCCATTATATGAACCAATAAACATTTGATGTGTTAATTTAAACCAAAATGCATTATTTAAATCTTTATTTGTAAATGTTTTATCTGTAACCCCTATATTTACTATTATTTTACTTCCTTTATTATCATAAGAGTCTCTACCTAAAACATTTTTGTAGTAATCATATATTTTTTCAAAATCTGCCATTGCAGTCACAGCTTCATTAACAATAGACTCATTATACCAAGGCTTTTTTATAACACCATTTTCAATTTCTACTGCATATGGATTAGCGCCTGGGATTGCACTTATAGCCGTAGCCATAACATCGCCAATTAAACTGTAATCAGATATTACGATTTTTCTTTTCGCGTCATAAAATCTATATTTTGTTTTAAATTCATTTACATCAAAAAACTCTTCAAGATTAATTGTATATGTTTTACCATTTAACCCCTCGCCAGTATACTCATAATTAGATGCACCCTCAAATAATGATACAGAGTCTAATATTTCCCCAGTATTAGCGTCAATTTCTAATTCTAACGCATCAGTATTAGAATATCCATTAACTACATAAATTAATTTATTTTCATTGTCAGCCTTAATATATAATTTTTTATCTATTATTTTAGCTTCTTCTCCTAATTTTCTTTTTGCTATTTCATCAATTTCATCTTCTTTTAATTTAGGAACAGTATCTATATTAATGTTTGGCTCAAAATATCCACTGTAACCTGTAATATTTCCTTTTTTATCTACACTAATTACAATATTTTTTTCTAATACTTGCACACCATTATATATTTGATTAAATCTATAATATGTAACATCTTCTGAATTTTCTTCATATTCTAAAGTCAGTTCTTTATCAACATCCTTTATTCCTAAAGTATCTTTAAAGTCTTTTAAAGCCTCTTTAACTTCTGTTTCTGATGTTACTCTTTTATTACTAAATGCACCATCTATAAATTTAGTAGTACCATCTTCACTATAATTATATGTTATTTCTTCATTAGTACTCTTTGTTCCATAAGTGATTTCTTTTTTTATAAATTTATTATATACAAATATACCTATAAATGCGAATATAGCTATAATTATAACAATAACCAAAAAAGTTATTATATGAAACTTTTTCTTTTTTTTAACATTTTTATTATTATTATCTATATAAACATCACTAGAAATAGTATTTTTTTCTAATGTACTTACTGTATTAGTTTCATTTCCATTAGAATTTATAGAAGGCTCAGAATATTCAGATAAAGTAGCACCACAATTTATACAAATTGTTCTATCATTTGCATTATCCGCTCCACATTTTGGGCAATTCATTATTTACCTCCTTGCATTTTTATTTTATTATATATTTATTCTCGCTTTGCTCTTCTAGCTCAACATTAGATTTTAAGCACACCAATGGACGAAATCCACAATTACACGCATAATTTGAATATTGTTCATGTGATAGGCTACCTGTAAGGTTTGCTATAACATTAAGTGTTGCACCACCAAGCATACCATACGGAGAAGCTAACCATGTTTTTAAAGCTTTTTTAGATGATGAAATAGCATAAAGGCTATCACCTGTTCCAAAACTTATTGAATTTTTCCAACCCTCAAAATCTTTTGTTCCAGCATCCCTATATGTATATCCATACTCTGCTTTATAATCATTTCCAACATTAGCTACTTGATACTCTATTTTTTTATTTGGATACTTTTCATTCCATGATTTTATAAATATCTCACTTGTTGGCCCTCCTACCGCATATTCTGCATATTCTCCTGCAAAGTTTTTCCATGCTTTTGTATCTAACATATATGCTACTGATTTTACATTATCATTTGTGCTTACCTTACTACTTGATTTTAAATATTTAAAATATTCACTATTTAAAAGTTGTATTTTGCTATCTATTATATCTTCTGACCCTTTATAATCATCTACTATATCGTCAAAATCAACAGAACTTGGATACGAACTAGAACCAGTATCGGGTTTATTTGATGTTATAACGCCATTTTTTGTACTATTTGGTATGCTTTCATAAGGTATATAATCGTCTGCAATTAAATATATATTTTTGCCATCTGAATATAGTATTTTCCAGCCTACATTACTTCCACTATTTTCAGTATAATTTGTTACCTCAGCTCCATAAAATTTTATAGGATTTTTTGAAACTTCTTTTGCTGAACCTATATCCAATATTTCATTATCACTATTATCTACCACTTCACTAGAGTTTTCTTGTGTATTTACTTCATCATTATTAATTGGTGTATTTTCTTCACCTTGTATCTTTTTTGAATTATTAATAATTCTAATCGTACCATAAGTAACAATGAGTAATATAATTACAATAACTATTATTACTATATGGCTTATTCCGTCTTTTGTTCATATTCATAACATTATCCCCCTATTTATAAAAAGCGTGAGAACCTATAATTGGTAATTCTTTATCTTCGCCTTTACAAACGTTAACTATCCCTATAATAGCGTATATTGAATAAACTACAACTAAAGCCATATTTAAAAATCCTATAATTGCCAAACCTGTAGGTGATACTCCAATAGGAATTCCAAAAAGTTTCTGCTGAAATATATTTGATATTACTAAACTATTAATTAGTTGTACTACTATTAAAATTATAGCATATACAATTGTTAAAATTATACCTTGACCCACATGAAATCTAACAGAGCTATCATTTTTTGCGCTACTTAACAAGCCTACTAGCCACAATATTCCAAAATATGACAAGATTTTATAAACTTTATAATTATCTTTTTTTACATTATTATCTTCCATATAAAACAACCTCCCTATCTACATAAATAAAATTACTCTTCAATTTGATTTCCGCATTCAGGGCAAAATTTTTTCTTTTCATCTAATTCATATCCACATTTTGGACATTTAAACTTACATGGCTTTTTAGTCCCACACTCTGGACAAAATTTACCAGAAGTTTCTTTTTGACATTTTGGACATATCCACTTATCAGCCTGAGCCTGTACATTTTGTGTATTAGTTTGTGGTTGTGGCTGAGTTTGTGGTTGCATAGGTCGTGCACTTTGAAAAGCACTTTGTGCAACTCCTCCCATTACTCCATTTGAAGCCATATTCATCATACCAACGCCCATAAAACCAGTTGCAGCACCATTACTATTATTTGCCGCATCCTGCACTGCATTAGCATAAGCACCAGTCAATACACCTTGTTGTTGATATGCATCTCCACCTATTTCATAATTATCAATTTTTGTCTTAGACGTATCTGATAATGTTAAACTTTCAACAACAAATGAAACAAGTGCTATTCCTCTTTTTCTTATAGGTTCATCAAAAACTTCTTCATCCATAATCTGTTTTATTTCATCTGTTTTATTTGGTAATTCTAATACCTCGATTTTATGCTCATCACTTCCAAGTCCATTCATTACATTTTGGAAAGCTCCTATAACTTCAGACCTCATCTGTTCTATTAAATCGTATTTTCTATATATATTTCCTGTTCCAGCAACTTGTGACATAAATAAGAAAGGATCTACTATTCTAAATGTATATTTTCCAAAACATTTTACTTCAACACTCATAGCCATATATGAATTTGTTCTTGCATTCATTATTGGATGTCCCCAATCTTTATATGGAACAGGTGCTGGAGTTCCAAACTTATTATCCAAAATTTCTTTTATATTAAAGAAATATACTGCTTGTTCTTTTGCACTAGCTCCACCATATGTAAATCTTTGCCACATTTCTTTAAACATACCACCAAATTGTCCAGCAAATAATGATGGGGTTGATGAGTCATTAAATGTATATATTCCCTCTTCTGCTGATGCATCTATTATTCTACCATTATCAAATAATATTGCACATTGACCAGGTGCTACTATAACAGTACTACCATTTGAAATAACACCTGTATCTGTTGTTTTCTTTACCATAAGTACATCATTTGGCATGTCCTCACATCTTATTGCATCTTTCCATTGGTCATGCAATGTACCTCCAACTGCTCCTATTGCTGCTTTTATTAATCCCATTTTTATTCCTCCTTAAAAAATTAAAACTTTAATTTATGCATTTTTTCCAGTAATATCTGTAAGTACCCAATCATGTTCACCAGTTGTTATAACACTTCCACAATATTCACATTGTCCAGCGGAAGTAATTTGTGTTGGTGCACCACAATTTGGGCAATTTGTAGTTGATTTATTACTTGTTCCTTCTTTTGTTTTTACTCCATGCTTTCTTGTAAAAGTCATTGTATATCTCATATTCCAATCTGTATCTTTATTGCCCTCTATAACATCTCTTGTAGTAGCATCTACAACATAATCTCTTAAAGTAGCGTTCAAATTAACACTAATCATGTCCTTGTCTCCATCTACAGAATATGAACTTAAAGCTGAACGATTAATTGCTATTTTTTCAATAATATTAATTTTGTTATTATTAATATATTCTTGTAATTGAGTAGAATGTTGTTCAAATAATTCATTAGATTCAAAAGGTCTTATAATCTTCCAATCTCTACTAGACCATGCTTGTTGAATTTTTATAAACACATCTCGTGCCCATGATAAAAACTTTTCTTCTGAAAATGCAGGGTCATCCATTTGAATTTTATTTAAAATTTCCTCCCTACTCATAGCACCAGTTGATAAATTTGTAATTTCAGATATATTAGATTTTAAATCAGTATATATAGACTTCATCTTATCTATATCAGTTATATCTTTAATATCCTTTATCTTCCCTTTTGACTTACCGTAAATTATTACTATTACTATAATAGCAATTATACCAATTATTCCTATTGAGCCAAAACTAATACCAGATGATGAACTACTAGATGAATTATTATTTGTATATCTATTGACATTGCCAACATCTGCAAATGAAAATGCAGTAAGTGATATAACAAAAATTATAGCAACAATAAATATGATTTTTAAAATTTTGTTATTCATATATCTTTTAATACCCCCTTATTCATTAGATAAAATATTGTAAACATTAAATTTTTAATTAATTATAATATTTGACATTATTTTACATATTTTAACCTTTTTCGGTTAATATAATGATAGCACATATTTTAAGTGTGGTCAACCTTTTTCGGTTAATAAATGTTAAAAAAATTTGATATAATTTTTATGTTATTTAAGGAGGATTTTTTTATGAACATTAGTGAGGCAACTCGTTCAAGAATAAAAAAGCTTTGTAACGAAAGAAATATTACAATTAATAAACTTGCTACACTATCTGGAATTACACAATCTACTTTA
This sequence comes from uncultured Clostridia bacterium, assembly GCA_947632635.1. GTDB lineage: Bacteria > Bacillota > Clostridia > TANB77 > CAG-465 > CAG-465. The sequence continues at coordinate 35,091 of CANRQA010000007.1, forward strand.
GATAATATAATGAAAGGAAACTCTAAAACACCTACATTACAAACTATCGTATATTTGTGTGACGGATTTAATATTCAATTAAAAGATTTCTTCAACGATGATATTTTTTTAGATTTAGACGAATAAAAAATATTTGTTATATGTTTATAAACATTTTAACAAATATTTTTTTATAAAATTTTATTCCTATTATAATATGCACTAACTAGTGGTTTATAATTATTATCTTTTAAGAATTCATATGTAATATCAAAATTTTTCTTTCCAAACTTCCCTGTTACTATATATCTTAAATATTGTTGCATATATTTATCAATTTCTTTTAATCCGTTATCAGTATTTATTATTCCAAAATACCATTTTGCCCAAGTAAGTTCATTTTCTGTAGTATTATAATAAAATTTTTTATTAAATTTATTATTCATAACTGATATTGCCTTTGAGTTATCTACATTTTTCTTTATTTTCCATCTTCTTATTTTTCTTGCAGCTCTTCTTATTTTTCCTTTCATTTTATCCTTAGCACTATCTGATAAATCAATTTTACCTAAATAGTAAGAAAAGCCTAAAAATTCCCATTTTTGCCCAGCTTCAATATATTTTCTTTTTTTTGCATTTAATTCTAGATTTAAGTCTAAAATTTTATTATCTAAAATATTTGCTAACTCATTTATATTGCTCTTATCTGAAAAAATAATTATATCATCTGAATATCTAGCATACAAAACATTTTTGTTATAAAAATACTCATCAACATCCAAAAGATATATATTAGCAAGAAATGAAGAAATAGGTACCCCTGCCATTATTCCCTTTTTTTCATATATAATATTTCCGTTTAAATTTGCTCTATTATCAATTAATATTTTCTCTAAAAAATTATATAAAAACTCATCTTCATTAAAGAATTTTTTTAACTTTGACAATAAAATATTAACATCTACACTATTAAAATAATTGTGTATATCAATTTTATATCCACACATATCATTTATTCCAGATGTATGTACTATTTTATAAAAAGCTTGTTTTACCCCAACACTTTTTCTAAATGAATAACAATTACTACAATATTTTTCATCATAATATTTTGATATCAAATATGAAATAAGCTTTAAAATTAACATTTCATCTTTATTAAATGAATATACTACTCGTTTTTCTTGCTTATTTAATTTATTTATTAAATGTTTCTTTGGAATGGAGAACTCATAAGTACCCTTTAATATATTTTCAGCTATATTAAAATATCCTTTTTCATTTATATATTTTTCGAGTTCTTCACATTCTACTTCAATTGATGAGGTTTGACTTCTCTTAAATTTTAAATATTCTAACCAAACATCTTGTTTTAAAATATTATATAATAATGATTTCATGAATTTTCACCAAAAAAAGCAAAAAAGAACGATTTAATATCGATTTATCGATACAAGACTGAACTTTTAGCTGCTACTTGCAAAGCGTTTTTATGCTAAAGCTTTGTCCTACCGCAAGTGTGTTAACACATCTTTTTTGCTAAATGCAATTATATACTAAGCAAAATATAATGTCAATAACAAAATAAATTTTTTTATTTTTTTTCTTTAATGCAAACTTAAACTTTTTAATTATAAATACCTATGCATATATAAATATTTTCAAAATTTTGATAATTTTAATAACAACAAAATAAAATAAAATAAAAGAAAAGGGCCCTGTATAATAACAAAGCTCTTTACCAATTTTACAATAATTAGTCTAATTCTTTTTTAAAATATTCTTACTATATCATTATATGTAACAAATAATGTAAGCAAAATTAAAAATCCAAAACCTATATATGAAATTATTGCTTCCACATTTACAGGTACTTTTTTTCTTGTGATTGCTTCAATTAATACAATTACAACTTTTCCGCCATCAAGTGGTGGAAATGGCATTATATTTGCAACTCCTACTGCCAAACTAATTATTGCAAGTAAATTAAAGAAAGTAATTAGATCATCTGTTTTTGAAACGACTTCACCAATTCCTACTATACCTGACATTTCGTTTACACTTACTTTACCTCTAAATAAATCAACATATGAACCTATTATACTTTTAAAGTTGTAAATAGCAGAAGATATTGCAAGTCTTAAATCTGTTTTTACTTCTTCAGTTGAAAAACTTCCAAGGCTAAAGTTTAATTTGCTACTTGGTGTAATTTTTTGTGTAAAAACTTCTCCATTTCTATCAACTGTAAGTTCAACCTCTTTATTTGCATTATCCCTTATAATATTTATAATATCAGTAGAATTAGTTGTTTCTATTCCATTTATATTTGTTATTTTATCGCCAGCTTTAAGCCCTACTGCTACTGCTGCGCCTCCTGAAGCAACCATTTCAATTTCATTTGTCACATCAGTTTTATCACTATTTACTAAAAATGAAACTCCAATATATCCTATATTTGTAACCGCATCTTGTGCAATTGTTTTTTGAAGTTCACCATTACGTATATAGCCAATTTCAACATCTTTTTTCTCTGTTGCAAATTTTTGGTCGCTTAGTTCTGCCCCAAGATTTACTTTTTTTCCATCAATAGAGTATATTTCATCTCCTACTTCTATTCCAGCTTTACTTAATATAGAATTTTCATCAAGTGCAGTAATTTTTGTATTTAATGTAGTCATTGAAAGTGCTATTACGATAAATATTGTAGCTGCAAGAATTGCATTAAAAAGAACTCCTGCAACAAGAACAATTATTTTTTTCCATGCACTTTTATTTACAAAGGCATCCTCTCTTTGAGACTCTCCTTCTTCTCCTTCAATCGCACAATATCCACCAAGTGGTATCCACCTTAAAGAATACATTGTTCCTTTAAATTCTTTTTGTACTATCTTAGGTCCAAAGCCAATTGAAAATTCATTAACTCCCATTTTAAAAAGTTTTGCAAATAGGAAATGTCCGAATTCATGAATAGTTGCAACTACTCCTAAAATCAATAATAATTTTATTATAGTAACTAAAAAAGATAACAAAGTTTTATTCCTCCTAATATTGTATTCATTTTATAAATGTAAATATAATTTAAATAATATATATATAACTGGTGCTACAAACATAATACTATCACATCTATCAAGTATTCCACCATGTCCTGGCATTATTGAGCCAAAATCTTTTATTTTACAAAATCTTTTTATAGATGAAGCTGCTAAATCACCAAATTGTCCAACTATACTTACTATAACACCTGATATTATTATTAACCACATATTAATATTTAAACCTAAATACTTATTTACAAAATATGTTAATACAATATATGAAATAACTACTCCTATAATACCAGCAATTGAGCCCTCAACAGTCTTGTTAGGACTAATTTTTGGGCATAATTTCCTTTTCCCAAATTTAGAGCCTACAAAATATGCTAAAATATCTGAAGCAAAAGCTCCAAGTATTACATATAGTATTAGTGTTCTTCCATGTTCCATCATAAGTATTAATTTTATAAATGAAAACATAAACGGAATTAAAATAACACCAAAACAAGTTATCATTAAATCTACAATGTTATATTTTAAGTTTGTTAGTATAAGATACATAAATATTGTAATAATTATCGCTGGAATAGCAATTCTTAAGCATAATATCTTATCTTCATTTGCTATTATTCCACCCATAGAAAATAAAGCAAAACAACTTATATATCCTATCCATGATATCGGGTTAAAACCTGCTGTTTTAAAAGCTTTGTTATATTCATAAATACCAATTAAAGATATTATTACTACAATTAATGTATCTACTATTGGGACATTTACAATAAGTAATGCAGCAAGAAATACTGCATATATTAGCCCTGTTATTATTCTTGTCTTCACAAAATCAATCCTTTTCTACTAAACTTCCATTATTTCTTTTTCTTTTTCTGCTATTACATTATCAATAATAGAAATATATTTATCTGTTATTTTTTGTATTTTTTCTTCTGCTATTTTTAATTCATCTTCTGTTATTTCAGAGGCTTTATGACTATTTCTAACCTCATCAATAGCATCTCTTCTATTATTTCTTACAGCAACTTTTGCCTCTTCTCCTAATGCTTTTACATCTTTTGAAAGTTCTCTTCTTCTATCTTCAGTAAGCTCTGGAAACACTATCCTTATTGAATTTCCATCATTTATTGGGTTTACTCCAAGGTCTGCTTTTTGTATAGCTTTTTCTACTGCAATAACCATACTTTTATCCCAAGGTGTAACAAGTATTTGTCTTGCCTCAGGTACTGATATAGTTCCTACTTGATTTATTGGAGTAGACATACCATAATAATCAACATCAATTTTATTAAGTATTGCAGGGTTTGCTCTACCTGCTCTAATATTACTTAATTCATCTTTTAAATAATCTATTGCCTTATTCATTTTTTCTTCTATTAAATTATAATCCATAAAAAATCTTCCTTTCGATATTCATAGTAATATTATACAACAAATAAAGTAAAAATCAAGTAGAAATATGTATAAATGTTCTAAAATTACTATCTTTTTTTAATTTTGTAATGATACCGTAATTAATTAATAATAAATAGAAATATAGCTTAATTATTTTGACTTTATCTCTATTTATTCATATTTCATATTCCGTAATAATACTCATTAATAGCTTTCTTAAATTTTACAACTTTACTTCGTATATAATCTTCAAGTTTTTTCATAAATACATCTGCTTTTATTTCATTTTGAGCAACCATAGAAAGTCCTTTTTCCCAACTTGCAGTAAGTTTTGGATTTAACATATCTGGCATAGTTTTATTTACTATATCAAAAATTGCCTCTCCTTTTTTAGTAGGTGTTAAAATTTGAGTCTTTTTATTAGATATGATATATCCTATTTTTTCAAGTTTTTTTATAATTTCTGCTCTAGTTGCACTAGTTCCTATTCCACTTCCCTTTATCTGTTCTCTTAATGCTTCATCTTCTATTAGTTTACCTGCATTTTCCATTGCGAGTATAATAGAGCCTGAAGAATATCTATTTGGTGGAGTTGTTTCTCCTTCTTTTAGATTAAAATCTATTATATTAAGTTTTACTCCTTTTTTTATACTATTTAAAAATTGAACATTGTTACTTTCTTCTTTATTATCACTTTTTTCATCTTCATCAGTTTCTTTTTCTTTTTTTATAACTTCAAGAAAGCCAAGTCTTGTACATATTTTGTTATTTATACTAAATTCTTCATTTCCTACATTAATAGTTATTGCAAGTTTGCTATATTCAGCTTGTGGATAAAATATTGAAAGAAACCTCTTTACTATTAAATGATATATTTCTTTTTGCAGATTTGCTAATTTTTCATAATTTTCAAAGCCTTGTCCTGTTGGTATTATTGCATAGTGGTCTGTTATTTTAGAGTCATCTACATATTTTGTCTTTAAAAGATTAGTACTATACTTTTCAGTTATCATTTTAGTTATATACTGTTTTACAGATTTATCAATAGGACTTTTATATAACCCATTTAAATTTTTTGATATTTCTTTTGCAACGGTAGTTGAAATAACTCTTGCATCAGTTCTTGGGTAAGTAACAAGCTTTTTTTCATATAATTCTTGAATAATATTTAAAGTATCATCTGGACTTATCTTAAAACGTTTACTACATTCATTTTGTATCTCAGCAAGATTAAAAAGTAAAGGTGCTTTTTCTTTTTGTGTTTTTTTAGTAACAGATTTTACAACTGCCTCTTTATATGATTTTAATTTATCTATAAACTGCAGCGCGTCTTCTTTTTTATTAAAGCCATTTTCGTTATATAGCTTTGGTGAATCAATATATTCTGATTTTTCTGCTACTTTCCACTCACCTAAGACTTCAGTTTCCTTTGAAGAGCCAAAATGTCCTTGTATTTTATAGAAATTTACTTTTTTAAAATTTCTTATTTCTCTTTCTCGTAATACTATCATGCCAAGTACACAAGTCATTACTCTGCCAATCGATATTACTGCTTTTTCTTCACCTAATTTTTTTGCTAGATCTTTTCCGTAAACAAGTGAAAATAACCTTGAAAAATTAATTCCTATTAAATAATCTTCTTTTGCCCTTAAATATGCGCTATCAGAAAGACTGTTATATTCTTTCATATCCTTTGCTTCTTTTATTCCATTTAAAATAGCTTCTTCTGTTTGTGAATCTATCCAAACTCTTTTTTTATCTTTTTTTGGACACCCTGCCATATAATCAACTAGTCTATATATATATTCACCCTCTCTTCCAGAGTCGGTACATATATAAATAGTATCTACATCTTCTCTATTTAATATGTTACTTACTATATTAAATTGTTTTGAAACAGCTTCAATTACTTCATATTTATATTCTTGAGGTATAAAAGGAAGAGTTTTTAGGCTCCAATATTTTAAATTTTCATCATATTTTTCAGGATAACTCATTGTAACTAAATGTCCTACACACCAAGTTACAATATAATCTTGTGATTCTATATATCCGTCATTATTTTTCCCGTTTATTTTTAATACCTTTGCAAATTCTCTTGCTACACTTGGTTTTTCTGCTATTATTACTTTTTTTCCCATTTTTTCACCTAATTTTATACTGATATATTATATACTATTTTTTATATTATTTCAAATGTAACAAGCAGATACTATAAAATATAGTACCTGCTTAAATTTAGTTATTATATGTAACAGTTGTATTTGCATTTTCATCTGATGCAAGTGTAAGGTCTACCTCAATTTCTTGACCTTTTCTATTTAATTTTAATTTAACTGTATCTCCAATATTTTTAGTATTTTTTACATTATTTAATTCTTCCATAGTAGTAACATTTTTTCCATCTATTGCAACTATAACGTCACCTTTTTGAATTCCTGCTGTTTGTGCTGGAGTATTTGCCATAACTTGAGCTACATATATACCTACAACAAGATTATTTCTTTTTGCTGTTGCCTCATCTAAATCAATACCACCAATACCGATATATGGTCTTACAATTTTACCGTCTTTTATTAATGAATCGATTATACTAATAGCATCATCTGTTGGAATAGCAAATCCTAAACCTTCTACTTCAGTTGCACCAATTTTTACTGTATTTATACCAATAACTTCACCTTTTGCATTAACTAATGCACCACCACTATTTCCAGGATTAATTGCAGCATCTGTTTGAATTAATTTGTATGTTCTTCCGTCAGTTGAAATTTGTCTATTTAATGCAGATATATATCCTACTGTAACACTTCCAGCAAATTCTTGACCTAAAGGGTTACCAATAGCTACTGCAAGTTCACCCACTTTTAATTCTGAAGATTTACCAATTTTTGCTTTAGTTAAACCTGTCTTGTTAATTTTTATAACTGCTAAATCTGTTGTTTTATCTCCTCCAACAATAGTTGCATCTAATTCTTCGTCAGAATTTGGGAATGTTACAAGTACAGTTGCAGTTGTATTTCCTATTGCAGATTCTATAACATGATAGTTTGTTATAATATAACCATCTTCACTATATATAATTCCTGAGCCTTCTTCATCTGCCTCTTGAAGTCCAAATATACTTTGTGATACATAATTTACTTTTACACCTACAATAGATGGTCCTACATTTTCTGCAATTGCAACAACTGGATTTTCAACTGTTGAAAATTCATATGATGTTACACTTGAAGAGCCATTATTATTTGAAGCTCCACCAGTAATATTTGATAATTTTTTATCAAATACTACATAAGTAAATAAACTACCAATTAGTCCTCCTATAATTGCTGCTATTATTATAACTAATACTCCATTTGTTTGCTTTTTTTCTTTAAAAAAGACTTGTTCACTCATTTTTCATATCCTCCTTAAAATTATGATTTCCCAGCCAAAACAGCTGTTGAAAATGCTATTTGTAAGTTATATCCGCCAGTATACGCATCAACATCTAATACTTCTCCGGCAAAATATAACCCATTTACAAGTTTTGATTCCATTGTCTTTGGATTTACTTCCTTTACATCAACTCCTCCACACGTTATAATTGCATAATCTAAAGGCATAAATCCAGATATATTTATTTTTAAATTTTTTATTATATTTAAAAGATTTTGTCTTTCAACCTTCGTTATTTGATGCACTTTTTTGGTTTCTTCAATTTTTGATAAACGAATAATCTCTGGTATAAGTTTTTGTGGCAATAAATCATCTAAACTATTTTTAAATTCTTTGTTTGCATATTTTTCAAAATCTCTACAAATTCTTTTATCTAATGTTCCATTATCAAGTGCACTTTTTAAATCAATAACTGCATAAATCTTTTTTTCTTTTAACTTTTCCTCTATATTATCTATTCTATTTAGTTTACTACTAGAACTTAATATTACAGGTCCAGTTAATCCAAAATGTGCAAATAACAGTTCTCCAAAATCTTCATATATTATTTTATCACTATCCATAAGCCTTAACTTTACATTTCGTAAAGAAAGCCCTTGTAATGCTTTACATATATTATCATTTGACCTTAACGGGACAAGTCCCGGCTTTATATCAATAATTTTATGACCTAATTTTTTTGCTAGACTATAGCCATCTCCTGTACTTCCTGTGCTTTGATAACTTTTTCCACCAGTTGCAATTATACATTTATCACATTTTATCTCTTTATTACTAAATGTTTTAACTGCTACTACACTATCATTTTTAGTTACAATTTCTTTTACACCGTCATTAAATATAACTTTAACATGTAAATCTTTTAATTTCTTTTTAAGTGCATTTACAACATCTTGTGCCTTATCTGATACTGGAAATATTCTTGCTCCTCTTTCAACTTTAGTATTAACGCCTAGATTACTAAAAAATTTTACTACAGCTTGATTGTCAAAGTTTGTAAAGCTACTATACATGAATTTGCTATTATGTACTACATTTTTCTTAAAATCTTCAATATCGCCATTAAATGTGAGATTACACCTACCTTTGCCCGTTATTTTCAGCTTATTTCCAAGGCTTGATGTTTTCTCAATAATTGTTACATTATTTTTTGCGTCTTTTGCGGCAATTATTGCAGACATCATACCGTGCTGCTCCACCGCCAATTACTACTACATCCATTTTACCTTTCTCCTAAAGCTTTGTCAATGCTTAACAAAATAGCAAGCTTTGCTGATTCATATGTAAGTCCACCTTGCATATATGCAACATATGGTGGTCTTATTGGGCTATCAGCGGAAAGTTCAATAGATGCACCCTCAATAAATGTACCTGCTGCCATTATTACTTTATCATTATATCCCGGCATATCCCATGGATATGGTGTTACATGACTATCTACTGGACTAAAACTTTGTATTCCTTGTATAAACTTTATTAATTTTTCTTCATCATTTAATTTTACAGCTTGTATTATATCCCCTCTTTTTTCATGTGATTTTGGATATACTTCAAAGCCTAAACTATCTAGTAATTCAGCGGCAAAGACTGCAGAATACATTGCATTTTTTACAATTACTGGTGCCATAAATAACCCTTGCAATATATATCTATTTTGTCCAAGAGTTGCACCACATTCTTTTCCTATTCCGTGGGCACGTTAAAACTTCTGAACATAGTTTAATTAAGTCTTTTTTTCCAGCAATATATCCACCCATTTCACATAGGCCTCCACCTATGTTTTTTATAAGGCTACCACAAACAATATCTGCACCTACCTCTGTTGGTTCTTGTCTTTCTACAAATTCTCCATAACAGTTATCTACCATTATTATTACATCTTTATCTATTTTTCTTATTTCAGATATTACTTTCTCTATATCCTCTATATATAACGATTTTCTTAATGCGTAACCTTTTGAACGTTGAATATGTATAACTTTTACCTTATTATTTTTTATATACTCAATAATTTTTGATATATCAAAATCTCCATTATCAAGTAATTCTATTTGATGATATTTTACTCCATAATTTTTTAAGGATAATTTGTTTTCATTAATTCCAATTACATCGCATAAAGTATCATATGGCTTACCTGATATTGCAAGTAATTCATCTTCCGGCATAAGTAATGCTCTTAAAACTGTTCCTATTGCATGAGTTCCATTTACAAATTGAATTCTTACTAAGCTATCCTCAGTCTTAAATATATCTGCATATATCTTTTCTATAACTTCACGTCCAACATCATCATATCCATAACCTGTTGTTTTTCCAAAGTGCATTCCTGACACTTGATGTGTCTTGAAAGCTTTTAATACTTTAGCTTGATTAAATAATGCTATTTCATCTATTTTTTCACATTCTTCTTTTATATTTTTTTCTGCCTGTTTTGCATACTTTAATATTTTATCTGATATAGTGAATATATCATTTTGTACTTCCAATTTTTCTCACCGAATTTATTATACCACAATATTTTAAAGTTGTGAACAAAAATATTATGTTTTCACCAAAATTTCACTACTACAACATTATTTTCATATATAATCAGCAATACTTTTTCAGCCCACAGTTTAATTAGAAAACGCCAGTATTAGACTATTTTATATATAATCTAATACTGGACTTTTAAGATTTTTTTAATATATATTTTTTTATACTATAAATCTTCAAAAACTTACGTTTGTACCAAATCTTTCTCTTAATTTTTCCTTTGAGTTTACACTTAAATTTGGATTTCCTCTTAAATCTATTTTAGTTGATGGATCAAGT
>CANRQA010000008.1 GCA_947632635.1 uncultured Clostridia bacterium
TTGATAAATGATAATTTATCAGTATAATTATATCAAAGATATATTAATTTGTAAATCAAAATATATAAGGTTACATTATGATAATAAAGAGCATATATTAAAAAAATATATAATTCTATAAAAAATTAAGTTATAGTTTTGAATATAGAAAATAAATGCTATTAAATTATATTTAAAGAAATAAAGAGATTGCAAATTGTTTAGCAATATAATAAAATAAAAAGTGAAAAAAGTAGGAAAACGTATAAAAAAATTTAATATATTTAACATGTATATATATATCATTTATTTAAAGTTAAATTGGTCGAATAAAAGTATAAATGGAAAATGAATATGAAATTGCAGTATTAGATATTAATGTAAAAGAAATTGAAGAAAAATTATTGAAAAGTTGGAGCTATTAAAGAGTGAGATTTCTTTCAAAAAAGGAAATTATATAATTTTCATGAGGAATATAAAGGTAGATTTATTGGATTAAGGACAAATGGAATTAAAACAACATTAACAATAAAAGATAAATCAGCTAAAAAGGACATAGGTAGTGTAAAAGAACTAGAAATTGAAGTATCTGATTTTGAAAAAATGAGTCAAATAATGAATATGCTTGGATATGAACATAGTATGTATCAAGAAAATAAAAGAACAATATATAAATTAGAAGATGTTGAATTTGATATTGATACATGGCCTATGATACCTACTTATCTTGAAATAGAGGCAAAAAGTAAAGAACAAGTAGAAGAAATTATTGAAAAACTAGAAATTGATAAAAATAAATTATCTTTAGATAAATTAAGTGAAATTTATAAAAAATATGACTATGATATACATGATTATAAAGATTTAAAATTTAAGAGTGATAAAAACTAGTAACAAAATATGTAGCTTAAAATTATAGTTTTATATTGAAATTATAATGGATTACTTTATTAAAAAAGGTGTGCTATCACGCTATATACTAATTATTCATATAATGCTATATGGGGTGATATTATTTTATGGAAAACTTTAAAATAGGAGATGTTGTTGCAAGGAAATCGTATAATTATGATATATTATTTAAAATTGTTGGAATAAATAGTAACTCTATTGCAGATTTAGTAGGGCTTAGTGTAAGAATTATCGCAGACGCACCTACTTATGATTTAAAACATATAAGTAAAGAAGAATTAGATAGAAGAACTAAAGAAGAAGAACTTACAAGACGAGATAGAATTAATAGATGTTATTCAAATATGAATAAAAAATATAATTATAACTATTTAAGAGATGTAATGAACCCAAATGACAATCCTAATATTTTTAAAAAAGATGCGGTGCTAAAAAAGCCTGGGATAATACTACATATAGACGGAGATTTAGAATATACTGAAAAATGTAGAGATAGCTATAGAAAAATGGGAATAACTGCATATGCATATAATATTCCTGAAAAAGAGCAGTACAAGCAGGTATATTCTCTCCTTCAAAAAATAAGGCCTAATATCCTTATACTTACAGGTCATGATGCTTTCATGAAAAGGAGAAATGATATATATAATATTGATAACTACAAAAATTCAAAATACTATATACAAGGTGTATTAGAAGCAAGACGTTATGAGCATAACTTAGATAACCTTGTAATTTTTGCGGGAGCTTGTCAAAGTTATTATGAGGCAATCATCTCTGCACGGTGCAAATTTTGCAAGTGCCCCAAAAAGAGTGCTTATTGATATGATGGACCCAATTATAGTTGCAGAAACTATTGCCTATACACCAGTTGAAGAATATGTCCCAATAGCAAACATTATAAACAATACAAGAGAGGGAATAAGTGGTATTGGTGGTCTGCAAACAAGAGGCCAGTATAGGTTTGGAATGCCACGGCATATAATAACTAGTTGACTTGTTTTAAAAAACAATATATAATAACTAAGGGTGATATGAATGAAAAAAAGTATGATACCAGTATTAGTAGTTATATTAGCACTTATATTTATTATTGTTGTAATATTTTCTTTGCAATTAGTTAATAAAAACATATTTAAAAGAAATGAAAGTGCAGAGAATAACCAAGAAAACAGCGGACAAGAAGTATCAGAAAATGTTGGAATTATTGAAAGAAGACTTGAAGATAATGATACAACAAAAGTCTGTGACATTACAGAAGATGAAGAAAACCATATTAGGAATATGATGAAAAATGAATATTTGCAAATGGCTGTTATAGACTTTGAAAAAGCACCAGAGTATAACATTAAGTTTAATGATACAACAAAAAAAGATATAGGTATTAGAATAAATAGTAATAATATATTTATTGATACAGATGTTAGTAATAACCTTTATGTTGTTGATAACTATCAAGATGTTTGCTATATATTAGACTTATTAAATATAGAAAATCAGTATAAAGATGCAGAAATACTTGATTTTAATACTATATATATGCCACCAAATATATATTTAGACGGTACATATGAGTTTGAAATAGGCACATATACTTGGAAAGGAAAAAATAGTGGTAATAATTTAAGTAGTATTATTGATTCTGATTCAAAAACTCCAAAAGAGATACTAAAAGATAAAGAGGCTATAAATATTTCTACTATGAGTAATAACTTTTCATTAAATAAAAATGATGAGCAAAACATTAAAGTATTACCATATGAAAGTAAAATTACATATAAAATATATCAAGATGAAGAAAGTAGTGAAAGTAAAGAGGCTGTTAGAAGAATAGATGGCTCATATTATTTTGAAACTCCTAATCAAAAAGGTGAATATATTTTAGAAGTAATATTAAATTATAGTGGAGAAATAGATTATTCTGCAAGTTATTTCTTGAAAATAAATGTATAAGTAAATTTAAAAATTTATATATAAAAATGTAGGTAAATTAAAATTTATCTGCATTTTTTTCATATTAATTTATGAAATGAATAAAAAAAGAAAAAAATTCCATAATAAAAATAAGGAGAAATTTTTTTATGGAAGAAAATAATAAAAAAATAGAAACATTACAGAGTACAGAAGATATAGTAAATTATATAAAAACAAGTACATCAAATAGCAAAGATATAGCATATAGGAAAGTACAAGTATTAGATAGTATAATATATGTAGTATATAGTGAAACATTAACATCAACAGACCGTATATCAGACTTTGTTATAAGAAGTATAAAAGAAATAAGTTATGAAGATATAAAAAAAGAAAGATTAAATAAGGTTCAAAATGAATTAGATACATACATAGATGATAATTTAGAAGTAGATAAAAATAAAATAAATAAAAAGCAAAGAATATATGATAATTTAAACAAAAAAATGGGTAGATTTGAAATAACACCAGAAGATATTTTAAATAAATTAACCGAAAATATAGCAATAAGTAATGTAAAAGAAATAGATTTAAAAGAAGATGATATTTTTTACTATCTATTTTCAGGTTTTGTTTGCATTATATATAATAAAAAAATAATAGTAGCAGAAACAAAAGCAACATTAGATAGAGCAATAAACACCCCAATGATAGAAAATAACATAAAAGGACCAAAAGACGCATTTACCGAAAATTATCAAAGTAATATAGGACTTATAAGAAAAAGAATAAAAAGCGAAAAATTAGTATTAGAAGAAAATAAGATAGGAAGAAGAAGCAAAACAAAAATAGGTATATTATATGTATCAGATATAGCAAGAAAAGATTTAGTAAATTATATAAAAAATAAACTAAAAAAAATAGACATCGATGCAATACTTGATAGTAACTATATAATGGAAATATTAGAAGATTCTAATAAAACAACATTTCCCACAATGATAAGCACAGAAAGACCAGATTTAGTATCATATTATATATTACAAGGAAGAATTGCATTAGTAGTAGAAAATAGCCCATTTGTACTAGTATTACCGGCATTTATAGATGATTTTATAAATAATATTGAAGATGTATATCAAAAAAGTTCGGATGTAATATTAACAAAAATAGTAAGATATATTGCATTTTTTGTAACCATATTTACACCTGCTGTATATATATCATTAATAACCTTTAACCAAGAAGCAATACCAACAGAATTACTGTTATCATTTGTTGCACAAAGAAAAGGTGTACCTTTTCCAGCATTTTTTGAAGCAATACTTATGATACTTTCATTTGAAATATTAAGAGAGGGAGATTATAGAGTACCAAACGTTGCAGGTAGTACTCTTTCAATAGTAGGAGCATTAATATTAGGAGATGCAGCAGTTAGTGCAGGAATAGTATCACCAATAATGATAATAGTAATTGCAATTACCACAATATCAGGACTAATGTTTGCAGATATTAATATGGCAAACTCTTTAAGGTTATGGAGGCTAATATTACTCATATTTGCAGCAGTTGCAGGACTTATTGGCGTTGCAATTGGTACACTTTTACTAGTAATAAAAATAGCATCCTCAACAAGTTATACAAAACCATATACCTATCCTATCGCACCACTTAATTTTACAAATATTATGAAACAAATAATAAAAAGAAAAAATATAGCTGATGATAAAGAAAGACAAAAAATATTAACAGATAACTTAACAAAATATAAAATTAAGGAGGATAGGTAATATGCGATATAAAATAGTAATAATTATTATTGCAATGTTACTTTTAAACGGTTTAAATAATTCAAGAGAAATAAATGATTTAGCAATTGTATCTGCTATAGGAATTGATAAAGCAGAAAATGGCAAGTATAAAGTATCAGCAATAGTATTAAATCCCGAAAAGCAGGGCTCAGGAAGTGGAACAAGTTCATCAGATGAAATGACACTTTATGAAAATGAAGATGAAACAATACAAACAGCAATAAGAAGAATGATTTTAGAATCTCCAAAAAAACTATATTTAGCTCATATGAAATTATTACTTATTTCCGAAAGTGTCGCAAAAGATAGTTTGTTAGATGTAATAGATTTTTTTATACGTGATAATGAAGAAAATAATGACTTTTATTTAGTAGTTGCAAAAGGAGTAGAGCCAAGAGAAGTATTGCAAATAAAAACACCAGTAGAAGATATACCAAGTGAAAACATTGTAAAAAGTATAGAAGCTACGGCAAGGTACATAGGTATTACAACAGAAAATGAATTGCGTGATAGTATCGAAAGTATTTTAGAAGAAGGCGAGGAAGTAGCTATTCCAAGTATTATACTAAAGAAAGAAGAAGAGGAAGAAGAAAAAGATAGTAGTAAAGAAAATGAAAAATCAAGTGATGAACCACAAGGAGATTCAAATTCATCAAGTGACTCTGGTAGTGAAAGTTCAGAGGGTTCAGATAGCAAAAAGACACAAAATAAAGAAAAAATATTAGTTGATAGCATGGCATATTTTAAAGATAACAAATTAGCAGGATATTTAGACATGACAGAAAGTATGATTTATACTGTACTTAATAACAAATTTGTAAATGGTATAATACAAGTTAAAGGAAATGATAATTTAGTTGCAGAAATAATAAAAAGTAAAACAAAAATGACCCCTAAATATGAAAATGGTAAATATATAGTAGATATAAGCCTAGAAGCTGTATGCAATGTAACAGAAATGGGAGAAAAGATTAATTTTGAAAAGTCAGAAAGTATACATGATTACGAAAAGCTATTACAAGAAAAATTAAAAGCAGATATACAAGATTATATAACAAAATGCCAGAAAGTATATAATACAGATATTATAGGCTTTGGAAAATTGTATAGAGAAAAATTAAATAAGGAGTATAAAAAAATAGAAAATGTATTTTATACAGATATATTTAGTAATATAGAAACAAATATAGAAGTAAAAGTACTTTTCCCAAATGATGGAGGTATAAACAAGAAATGGTAAAAGAGCAAAGTTTACAAGATTTACAAAGTTCTTTAGATGAGAGTGATAAAATACAAGGTTTAGGATATTCTAGTTTTACTTATGCTTTAATGTTTAGTGCTTTTCTTGGTATGGGAACAACTAACCTATATAATATAGCAGGAGTTGATACATGGATTAGTACAATAATTGGGTCAATTTTGGGAATTATTCCGTTACTTCTTATACTTTATATTATAAAACATAGTAAAGGCGAAAATATATTAGACTTAAATCTTAACATATTTGGAAAAGTTGCAGGTACAATACTTAATGTATTATTAAATATATTTGTGTTATTCTTTTCCGCATTAATATTTTATAACTTAACACTATTTTTAAATACACAATATATACCTGATACAAGCAATTTGTATATAAAAATTGTACTTATTATACCAGTAATTTATGCAGCATCAAAAAGTATTCCAGTAATTAGTAGGGTAAGTCAAATAATATTAATTGCAAATATTATTTTATTTCTATTTTCATTTATTGGAATAACAGAAGAAATGAGTATAGAAAACTTACTGCCAATACTAAGTGATGGACTAGGTAAGCCGTTAATTGCAAGTATACAATATGTAATATTTGGAGTATTACCTTTATTCTTTTTAACAATAATACCTACAAAACTTGCACCAAAAAAGGATAGAATTATAAAAGATGTATCTATAATGTATGTTATTTCAAATATTATAATAATTGCAATATTTACAGTAACTATATCAATACTTGGCTATGAGATAATATCAATATATAAATATCCAGAATATATAGTGCTTACAAATTTTTCATTACTTGGTATAATTGAAAGAATAGAAAATACATTAGCTATTCAAAATGTATTTAATATGTTTATGCTTATAGCATTAAGTACATATTTTATGAATATAAGTATAAAAAAAGTATTTAAAAAAGTAAAAAGCCAACAATTTTTCCCATATCTAATAGGAACTCTTTTAGTCGTATTATCAACTATTATGTTTAGAGATTCTGATATGGCAACTAAATTTATTGTAAATTATGCACCATATATAATAGGTATAGGTTTATCATTTTTTATTGTTATAACTTTTATTGGCGTGGTTGTAAAAGAAAGAAAAGAAAAGAACAAACAAAATAGTATAGCTTTAGAAGAATAAATAAAAAAGGTGCCAGTTAATGACACCTTTTACTTACTTATTTAATAATCTACCAAGATATGCTTTTTTACGACTAGCAGTATTTCTAGCAAGAACACCTTTAGACCAAGCCTTATCTACTAAACTAACTGCTTTATTATATAATTCAGTCTTGTTATCTGCGTTATTATTAACAGCTGCTTCAAAGTCTTTTATAGCTTCTTTATATGCTTTTTTTGTAACTTTGTTTTGAGCAGTTTTCTTTTCAATTATTTTAACTCTTTTTTTAGCTGATTTAATATTTGGCATTAGTAGCACCTCCTTAAAATTGTCATAGCTAATTATTACTAAAACATTTTAACATAAAAATGTATAAAAATCAAGTGCTTTTCAAGAAAAGTTATAATAGTAATAATAAAATTAAGAAAAATATGCCAAAAATAGCATTTAAAAACCTATAAAATCTTTTAATTTTTGTTTTGTTAATTCAAAATCTTCATCAGTTGAAAGTTCCATACATTTAATATTTGAATATTTTTCTTTTATTTCTTCAGCCATTTCAAGATATACTTTTTGTTGATTAATACTGCTGTCAACTTTAAATTTTGCATATTCTGGAACAGCCTTATCTTTTCTTAAAATTCGGTCTTCATATAGCAAAGTATTTCTTAAATATACTGTAATATAGTATATATCAAAATCAAGTTTACTAAATCTTTCTAGTAATTTGTTATATGACTCGCTAAAAGAATATTCTTTAAAACCAAGTCTTGAATAATTTTCTTCAGAGAAAAAAGTTCTATCAAATAATAAATTAATACTTTCGTTTTCCATAGAAGTAATATAGTCAAGTAGATTATTATACATATCAGTAGCTTTTTTTAGCCCAGTAGGTGAGCTATCTGAAGTACCACATAATCTATATAAATTGGTGTATTTTAATGTATGTCTTAAATAGTCAGTAATAGTTGTTTTTCCAGCACCTTGTGCTCCCTCAATTACAATTAATTTTGAATTTGCCATATATTCATCTCCTAACACAATTATGATTTTAGCATAAAATATGGCATTTTTCAACAACTTTTTAAAATATATAAAAAACTCTTGCAACGTATAACAAAATAGTATATAATGACGTTGACTTTAATTTAAATACTATTAATTATTTTGAAAGGGGCAATTGTTATGTCAAAATTTGATATTTCGTATCTTGATTTGTGTAAAAGAATTTTGGAAAAAGGTTCTTATGTAGAAACTAGAACAGGTGTTGCTACATATAAACTACCACATCAAATATTACAATTTGATTTAGAAGAAGAATTTCCTATTCTTACAACAAAGTTTGTGGCATTTAAATCTTCAGTGCTTGAAATGCTTTGGTTTTATCAAGCACAGAGTAACGATGTATCGTGGCTTAAAGAAAGAGGCGTTAAAATTTGGAATGAGTGGGAAATTGGTCAAGATGGAACATATATGGGTAAAGACTTTGGAAAAGAATATGCAGGTACAATAGGAACAGCATATGGATATATTGTAAAGAAATATCATCTTATAGAAGATTTAATTGATAAGATAAAGAATAACACAACAGATAGACGTATGATAATGAGTTTATGGCAAAATGAATATTTAAAAACAGCTTCACTTCCATCATGTGTATGGTGCACACAATGGGATGTAACAGATGGCAAACTTAATTGTTTAGTAAATCAAAGATCTTGTGATGTACCTTTAGGACTTCCTTTTAACATTTCGCAATACGCTGTGCTTGTTCATTTAATTGCTCAAGTAACTGATTTAAAACCTGGACAAATGACATGGGTAATTAATAATGCACATATATATGAAAATCAAATTGACGGAATAAAAGAGCAATTAAAGAGGATAGATGAAGCAAAAGTAGCTCCTAAGTTATGGATAAATCCTGATATAAAAGATTTCTTTAAATTTGATAATTCAAAAGAATTAAAGGATATAAAGCTAATAAATTATGAGCATTGTGGCAAAATATCTATGCCAGTATCAGTGTGAGGTGATTATATGTTTTCAATGATTGCAGCTATAGGAAGAAACAGAGAATTAGGGAAAAATGGAGATTTAATTTGGCATTTACCTAATGACTTAAAATTTTTTAAAGAGCACACAATTGAAAAAAAAGTTTTTATGGGAAAAAGGACTTTTGAGTCGTTACCAAAAAAACTTCCAAATAGAGAACATTTTGTACTAACTGATGTAGAAATAGATAGTGATGGTGTAAACCTTGTATGGAATTTAGAAGAATTTGTACAAAAGCATTTAAATGAGGAAGAGGAAATATTTGTTATAGGTGGTGGTATGGTATATAAACAAATGCTACCATATGCAAATAGATTACTTTTAACTGAAGTTAATGCAGAATGTAAAGAGGCAGATACTTATTTCCCAGAATTTAATAAACAAGATTTTGTAAGAAAAGTTTTAGGTAAAAATGAAGATAATGGAATATACTATGAACATGTAGAATATTTAAGAAAAAAGTAGTAAATGTATAATAAAGAGATAGTTATAATGTAACTGTCTCTTTTTATTTGTAGAATAGTTAAAATACTAAACTTTTATCTTAAATTGTTTGAGGTGTGAAATTCTAAAAAAGTATTACAGTTTTAATTTTTTTTTAATAATCATATCTTTATTATATAAATAAAGTCCTAAAATTTAAGTCATTTACTTACTAAAACTTTAGAACTTTTTAAATAATATAGTTGTTTTTTATTTAAAATTATATAATAGGTAACTATTAAAAGTATGAATATAGTAGGTAGGCTTTTTTAAGCAACCTTTTCTTTATAGTTTACAATTGTTACTTCGGTTGATAATTGTTTTAATTGATTAACAATTTTCTCAATGTTTTCAGCTGTTTCATCATCAAAATATTGCTCACCGCATTGAGTACACACTTTTGCCGGAACACCTTTAATAATAATAATTGTATTTTCTAAATCTACTACATAATTTACTTTCTTTTTTTCTAAATTTCCTTTACATTTAAAACAATTCATTATTTTTCCCTCCTTGTCTTCATATTTTTTCTATATTTAAATTGCTTTTGTATATCTTAATTATATTATGAATTTTCACTGTTACTAATTATTATTTTTTTATTTTGAAATTTAAATACTCTATCTACATTTTTTATTGTTGTTGGTCTATGTGCTATTATGATAACAGTCGCATTTTTGGATATTTTATCTATAATTTCCTTTAGTTTTACTTCACTTTCTATATCAATATTAGATGTTGGCTCATCAAATATATAAATGCTTGTCTCCTTTGCAATAGCTCTAGCGAAAGCTAACAATTGCTTTTCGCCTTTTGAAAATGTATTATCATTTACTTTTTCATATATTCCATTTTTTAAGTTTACAACTTTATTATAAAGACCGAGTCATTTTTAAAATATTTAAGATTTTTTCATCTGATATTTCATTTTCTATATTTAACGCTACATTTCTTTTTATTGTATCGTCAAATATATAAGGATTTTGCTGTATAAATGAAATGTTTTTCCTTATGCTTTCTAGCGATATGTCATCAATATTTTTCCCGTCAAACAATATATTCCCTGAATTTATTTTGTAAAATCCTAATATTAAATTCACCAGCGTTGTTTTACCCGCTCCAGTTTCACCAACTAAAGCAATTTTTTCTCCTTTATTTATAGAAAAATTTATATTTTCCAATATCGTTGTCCCCTCTACATATGAAAAATTAACATTTATAAATTTTATATTACCATATAATTTTTCTGCTTTCTCACCTTTATAGATATTTTCTATATTTTTATCTTCTCCTAATAAATCTTCTATTCTATTTAATGATATTTTTCCCTTTTGTAAGTCTTCATAATGCCAAAGCATATTTGATAATGGCTCAAAAAATTTATCTATATAACTTACAACTAAATAAATAATACCTATGTCCATATTTGCTATTTTATCTTGCATACATATATAAATTATTATAGTAATAATTAAATACCTTGTTATTGATTTTATTGGCGTTAGAATGTTATGTGCATTAAAATATTTATTTGATTCTTCTAATTCTATTTTATTATATCTATCTAATATTTTTCTTCTTTCATTTTGAATATTAAAAATATGTAACGTTTTTATACTTGAAAATGTTTCACCAAAATAATTATTTAATTTTTCTCCAATTTCAATTTCTTTTTTCTTATGATAAGACATTATTTTTCCTATTTTCAAAATTGCTATAACTAAAATTAAACTACAAATTACCATAACTGCTGCAAAATATATATTAATAAAACACATTACAAAAATAATTGCTATTAAAAATATACCTGAGCTTATAAACATTGGCAACACTTTTCCTATAAATTCACCAATATTAGATATATCAGAAGTCATTCTTGTAACAAGCGTTGCTATATGCATATTAGAAAAAGTGTCCATGTTAAAATTCATTACTTTTTTATATGTATTTTCTCTTATTTCGTATATTAAATTTTCAGTATTTTTAGCTAACAACATTGATTTTAAATATTCTATAATTGCACATATTAGTGTAACTATCATATATATTCCAACTAGTATAAATAATCTTTGTTTTATATTTTCAAATATAGTATTTTCCTTTGCTAGTTCTATAGTTTGTTTTATTATGTATGGTAGCAAAGTATTTATCAAAGAAATAGCAATTATTAAAAGAATTACTAGTAAATATTTATACTTATACTTAAGTATAAGTCTTTTCATATTAATCATTTAACTTTGTACCTCCATTAAATTTATTTCTTTTAATGTTTTTTCTTCTAACATATATATTTTATCTGCATTCTTCATATCTTCTATCATATTTGAAATTATGATTAGTGTCATATTTTTATTTTTGTCTGTTATTTTTTCAATTACTTTTTTTCTTGTTTCTATATCTAGTCCAGTTAAACCGTTATCAATGATTAATATTTTAGGCTTAGTTATAATATTTCTCGCTAAAAGTAACCTTTGTTTCTGACCGCCTGAAATTTTAATTCCACTTTCTCCTATATAAGTTTCATATTTTTTAGGAAAATTATTAACCGTATTCAAAAACTCTGATTTACTCAAAGAATCCGTAATTTCCTGTTCATTATATTCTTTCCCAAGTTCTATGTTATACTTCACAGTACTATCATATATATAATCATCTTGCATCACATATGATACATCATTGTAGAAAGAAACTCTATCGATATCCTTTATATTTACATCATTAAATGTTATTTTCCCATTTTCAAATTCATAGAGGTTAGTAATTATATTAGCCAATGTAGTCTTACCAGATCCGTGTTTTACCTAATATTCCTATAAAACTACCATAAGGTATCTCTATATTAATATTTTCTAATACATTTTCTCTTTCATTTTTATATCTATAATCAAGATTGCTTATTTTAATACTTGGTTTTTTAGGCATTTCATTTTTTCCATTTGAATATATTTCTATATTATACAGGAATTGTATTCTGTTATCAATAATTTTCAACTCATTTACTTTTTTTACTAGATTTCCTGCATATATATAATCAGATATAATTTTTTGGATAATTGAATTAAATGCAATAAACGAGCCTATTGTTATTACATTTTCCATAACAAGATATATTCCATAAATACAAGTTATAGAAAAGCTAATGCCTTGACAAATTGTTGAAATAATATTTATTTTAGCTAGAGTTTTATTATATTGTATATTTTTATCTTTTATTTTTTTATTTATATCATTAAATTGTTCTATTGTCTCTTGCTCTCTAACATATGATTTTATTACTGTAAATCCACAAAATCCGTCATTTATCTTTTTAGATAATTTTGCATTTAACTCTTTACTTTCTCTTGTTATTACTTCTAATTCAGAATTTTGTTTAATAATGAAATAAATAAAAATGGGAAATACAATAAATACTGATATACTTAATGAAAAATTAACATACTTCATTGATATAATAAATCCAATTATTGTATATGCAATTACTCTAGTAATTTCTATTGTTCCATGCCCTATTATAGACCATAAAGAATTTATATCATTTACTATATATGATACAAACGTTCCTTTATCAACACTCTCAAAAAAACTTATATTTGATTTCTCAAATTTTTCTATCAAATTTGTATATATTCCTTGTTTTACTTTTCTTCCAATTGAATATATTATTATTCTGCAACTGCAATATAATACAAATGAAACCAGTAAAAGTACACACAAAAATATAATATTTTTTATTATATTATCCTCTATATGTTTATAATTGGTTAATAACATATCTAATATTTTACCAAATATAACTGGTTCTATTAATGATAATATTATTTCTGTTATATAAGTTATAAAATACATTGAAAATCCTAATTTGTGGTTATTTAATTGATTTTTAATTAATTTATTCATTTTTATTGTTTCTCCATTTATTTATATTTTTCACAAAAAGAGTTATAATTTTTGACATTCTAATTTGTTACCTTAATCAAGTATTAATACTATCATAAAATAATTTTTATTACAATCTCTTTGTTAAATTTCTTATAAGTATATTGCAGTGATTTTATTTAATAATTAAAATAATATAAAATGGGCATTTAAAGTTAGATTTTATATATTTTTAAAAGTACTTATATAGTTTGGACATTTACTTTTTATTTCAACCTTTGTAACCTCCTTGTAACTTTTTCAACTTTTTTTACAAAAAGTATTGCTTTTTTGAATAAAATCGGTTATAATTAATATGATTTGCGTTGAAGTGGGATGTGGCTACTCTTTGAAGTAGGGAACTCCTATGGAGCATGTCTGATTTTAAATCGGGCGGCAAGTATGTAAAACGTGTATTTGCCAAGGAATAATAGTTTTTCTTGGTTTTAATATATGTAAAAAAGAAACACACGGGGTAGTGTAAAACTTGCAACACCGAAAAAATATTGAAAAGGAGTGTTTTACATATGGCAAAAGAACAAACAAAAAAAATGAGAATAAGATTAAAGGCTTATGATCATGTAGTGCTAGAACAAGCAGCATCTAAAATTGTTGAAGTAGCAAAGAAAACAGGTTCAGAAGTATCAGGACCAATTCCGCTACCAACAGAAAAAGAAATCATTACAATATTACGTTCTCCACACAAACATAAAGATTCAAGAGAACAATTTGAAATGAGAACTCATAAAAGAGTTATTGATGTTTTATCACCAAATCAAGCAACAGTTGACGCATTAATGTCAATTGATATGCCAGCAGGTGTTAACATCGAAGTAAAAATATAATTTGAACTAAAGACATTTAGTAGTTATCCTAAAAATAGGCAATGACATACCCTATACTAAAAGTTTTAATTAGAAAATACCTAAGAGTTTAAATTAAAAAAATATTTTAAAGGGAGGAAAAAGAAAATGGTAAAAGAGATTTACGGTAAAAAAGTTGGTATGACTCAAATTTTTTCTGAAGATGGTATTGCAATACCAGTTACTGCTATTGAATCAAAACCTTTAACAGTTGTTGCTAAAAAGACAGCAGACAAAGAAGGATACAATGCAATCGTAGTAAGTTTTGGAGAAATAAAAGAAAAAAATGCAAACAAACCATTAAAAGGAGTATTTGCAAAATCTGGAACAGAAATCCAAAAATACTTAAGAGAAATCAAAGTTGAAAATGTAGATGAATATGAGATTGGATCAAAAATAACAGTTGAGGCTTTTGACACAAATGATAGAGTTGATATTCAAGGAATGTCAAAAGGAAAAGGATTCCAAGGAAATATTAAAAGACATGGACAACATAGAGGACCAATGGCTCATGGTTCTATGTATCATAGAAGACCAGGTTCAATGGGACCAACATCTACACCAGGTAGAGTATTTAAAGGTAAAAAACTTCCAGGACATATGGGAAGTACAGTATCTACAATATTAAATCTTGATGTAGTAAAAGTAGATATAGATAAAAACGTAATCTTAGTAAAAGGATCAATTCCTGGAGCTAAAGGATCAATCGTTAAAATTAGAAAATCTGTAAAGTAGTTTTGAGTGAGAGGAGGAAAAAGTAATGCTTAAAGTAGACGTTTTAAATATGGAAGGTAAAAAAGTAAAAGACATTGAACTTCAAGAATCAGTATTTGGCGTAGAAGTAAATGACGTAGTTGTACATACTGCTTTAGTTAACTATTTAGCTAATCAAAGACAAGGTACACAGTCTACAAAAACAAGAGCTGAAGTTAGTGGTGGTGGAAGAAAACCTTGGAGACAAAAAGGTACAGGACGTGCAAGACAAGGTAGCATAAGAGCACCACAATGGATAAAAGGTGGTATTGCTTTAGGACCAAAACCTAGAACATACAAATATGCAATACCTAAGAAAATGAGACAACTTGCATTTAGATCAGTATTAACTTCTAAAGTACAAGAAGGAAAATTAGTAGTTGTTGATAAATTAGACCTAAAAGAAATTAAAACTAAAGAAATGGTAAAAGTTTTAAATAACTTAAAAGTTTCTAAAACTTTAATAATGTTAGAAGAAAAGAACTTAAATGTTCAGGCTTCAACTAGAAATATTGAAAATGTAAAAACAACTTTAGTTAATACTATTAACATATTTGATTTATTAAAATATGACTTTCTAGTAATGACTGAAGAAGCTGTTAAGAAAATAGAGGAGGTGTACGCATAATGAAACATTTAGAAGACGTTATAATAAAGCCTATAATAACTGAAAAAAGTTATACAGGTGTGGCAGAAGGAAAATATACTTTTGAAGTAGCAATAAATTCTACAAAATTAGAAATAAAAAATGCTGTAGAAGAAATGTTTAATGTAAAAGTATTAAAAGTAAATACAATGAGATATGATGGAAAAAATAAAAGAGTTGGAGTACACCAAGGAAAAACTAAAGCATGGAAAAAAGCAATAGTTCAAATTGATACAAATCCTGCTGATGTTAAATATTTAGCAAAAGGTGGAAAAGAAACTAAGTCAAATAGAAAATACAAGACTGAAATAGAAGAAATAAGTTCAGCATTTGCAACAAACTAGGAGGGAATAAAAAATGGGAATAAAATCATTTAAACCTGTTACTCCATCACTTAGAAACATGACTGTTTTAACAAACGAAGAAATTACTAAAAAATCACCAGAAAAGAAATTACTTACTACATTAAAGAAAAATGCAGGAAGAAATAATACTGGTAAAATAACAGTTAGACATCATGGTGGTGGAAGCAGAAGAAAATATAGAGTAATTGATTTTAAAAGAAATAAAGTAGATATGGAAGCAACTGTAATAGGTATTGAATATGATCCTAACAGAACTGCAAATATAGCTTTAATTGAATATGAAGATGGTGAAAGAGCATATATAATTGCACCATTAGGTCTTACAGACGGAGATAAAGTTATAGCATCAGAAAATGCAGATATAAAACCAGGTAACTGTCTTCCAATAAGTAGCATTCCAGTTGGTACATTAGTATACAATATTGAATTACATAAAGGAAAAGGAGCACAACTTGTAAGAAGTGCAGGTATGTCTGCTCAATTAATGGCAAAAGAAGGTAAATATGCACATGTAAGAATGCCATCAGGAGAAATGAGACTAATATCAGTTGAATGTAGAGCATGTATTGGTCAAGTTGGAAATCAAGATCAAGAAAATGTTAACCTTGGTAAAGCAGGTAGAACAAGACATATGGGTATAAGACCAACAGTTCGTGGTAGTGTTATGAATCCAGTAGATCACCCACATGGTGGTGGTGAAGGTAGAGCTCCAGTAGGTCATTCAGGACCAAGAACTCCATGGGGTAAACCAGCACTTGGATATAAAACAAGAAAAACAAATCATAGAACTGACAAATATATTGTTAAAAGAAGAAACAGTAAATAAGTTTAAAATAATAAATGGAGGGATAAAAAATGTCAAGATCGCTTAAAAAAGGACCTTATGTAGATGAAAGATTACTTGCAAGAGTTGAAAAATTAAATGAACAAGATAAAAAAGAGGCTTTAAAAACTTGGTCAAGAGCATCTACAATATATCCTCAAATGATAGGTCACACTATTGCAGTACACGATGGTAGAAAACATGTACCTGTATATATAACAGAAGAAATGGTTGGCCACAAATTAGGAGAATTTGCTCCAACAAGATTATTTAGAGGACATTCAGGAGATAAGAAGAGTAAAGTAGAAAAGTAAAATAAACTATAAAAAGGAGGCGCTTTAAATGGAAGCAAAAGCAAAAGCAGAATTACGTTATGCAAGAATAAGTGCAAGAAAAGTAAAAATTGTTATTGACTTAATTAGAGGAAAAAACGCTAAAGAAGCAGTAGCAATATTAAAATATACAAATAAAGCTGCAGCACCTATTGTAGGAAAATTATTAAAATCAGCTATAGCAAATGCTGTAAATAATAATCATATGGATGAAACAAAATTATATATTTCTGAAATATATGCAAATCAAGGACCTACAATGAAAAGAGTTATGCCTAAAGCAAAAGGTAGTGCAGATAGAATTAGAAAAAGAACAAGTCATATAACAGTTGTTTTAAAAGAAGCTTAAAATTAATTAAAGGAGGAACTTTAAAAATGGGTCAAAAAGTTAGTCCACACGGACTTAGAGTCGGAATTATAAAAGATTGGTCATCAACATGGTATGCAGATAAAAAAGAATTTTCTGATAAATTAGTTGAAGATCATAAAATACGTGAATATTTAAAGAAAACTTTAAAGACTTCTGGAATTGATCATATAACAATTTCAAGAAAAGGTGATAAAGTATTTGTTGACATCTATACAGCAAAACCTGGTATGATTATTGGTAAAGGTGGAGCTGCAATAGAAGAATTAAAAGCAAAATTAGGTAAATTAGTAAATAAAGAAGTTGCTTTAAATATAGTTGAAGTTAAAGATGTAGATATGTCTGCACAACTTGTTGCAGAAAATATTGCAACTCAACTTGAAAAGAGAATTTCTTTTAGAAAAGCAATGAAATCTTCAATGCAAAAGACTATGAAAGCTGGAGCATTAGGAATTAAAACTGCTGTTTCTGGTCGTTTAGGTGGAGCAGAAATTGCAAGAACAGAACATTATAGTGATGGTACAATTCCTTTACAAACATTAAGAGCAGATATTGATTATGGTTTTGCAGAAGCATTAACTACATATGGTATCATTGGTGTTAAAGTTTGGATATATAAAGGAGATGTGTTAACACGCAAAAACGAAGAAAAAGGAGGTAACTAAAAATGTTGTCACCAAAAAGAACAAAATTTAGAAAAGTTCAAAAAGGTAGCATGAAAGGTAAAGCTACTCGTGGAACACAAGTTACTGATGGTGAATTTGGTATCCAGGCATTAGAAGCATCTTGGGTAACTGCAAATCAAATTGAAGCTGTCAGAGTAACATTATCTAGATATACAAAAAAAGTAGGAAAAACATGGATAAAAATATTCCCTGATAAACCTATAACTAAAAAACCTGCTGAAACTCGTATGGGTTCTGGTAAAGGAAATCCAGAATATTTTGTTGCAGTAGTAAAACCAGGAAGAGTATTATTTGAAATTGCTGGTCTTCCAGAAGATGTTGCAAAAGAGGCTTTAACAAAAGCAATTCATAAACTTCCTGTAAAATGTAAAATAATAAGTAAAGCAGTAGAAGAAGGGGGAGTGAACTAAATGAAATCTAGCAAAATTAATGAATATAACAATATGTCAGTAGAAGATTTACAAAAAGAGTTAAAAGCTCTTAAAGGTGAACTTTTCAAGTTAAGATTTCAACATGCTCTAAATGGTCTTAGTAACCCTAAACAAATCACTCTTGTTAAAAAGAATATTGCAAGAGTTAATACTGTTATAACTAAAAAAAGTGTAAATAACTAGTTTTAAGGAGGAATCAAGGCACATGGAAAGAAATTTAAGAAAAACAAAACAAGGAAAAGTTGTTAGCAATAAAATGGATAAAACTATCGTTATAAGAATTGATGATAAAGTTAAAGATCCACTTTATGGAAAAATTGTTAATAAAACTTTAAAAATAAAAGCCCATGATGAACAAAACGAATGTAACATTGGTGACATCGTTGAAGTAATGGAAACTAGACCACTAAGTAAAGATAAAAGATATAGACTAGTAAGAATTGTTGAAAAGGCTAAGTAATTTAAGTAAAAAATAATTGAAGGGAGGACTAATCCATGATACAACAACAAACATTATTAAAAGTTGGAGATAACACAGGTGCAAAAGAGCTAATGTGTATCAGAGTTCTAGGTGGACATCACAGAAAATGGGGAAACATTGGTGATGTTATAGTTGCTTCTGTAAAGAAAGCAGCACCTGGTGGAACTGTAAAAAAAGGTGAAGTTGTTAAAGCAGTTATAGTAAGAAGTAAAAGAGGTCTAAGACGTGAAGATGGTTCATATATAAGATTTGATGAAAATGCTGCTGTTATTATAAGAGATGATAAAACACCAAGAGGAACACGTATTTTTGGACCAGTAGCAAGAGAACTAAGAGATAAGGACTATATGAAAATCATATCTCTAGCACCAGAAGTTCTTTAAAATTTCGGAGGTGAAATAAAGTGATAGCAAAAATGAAATTAAAAAAAGGTGATATGGTTATAGTTAATTCTGGTTCTGAAAAAGGAAAAAAAGGAGAAATAATTGCTGTATCTCCAAAATTAAATAAAGTAATTGTAAAAGGTATTAATATAAGAAAAAAACATGTTAAAGCAAGAAAACAAGGACAAGAATCTGGTATAATTGAAAGAGAATGTCCAATTGATGCTTCAAAAGTAAGTTTTTATTGTGATAAATGTGAAAAAGGTGTAAGACTTGGAATAAATGTAGCAGAAGATGGAACAAAAACTAGATTTTGCAAAAAATGTCAAGAAGTAAAGTAAGGAGGGGAAAATAAATGAACCTTAAAGAAAGATATAAGGCTGAAATAGTACCTGCATTAATGGAAAAATTCAGTTATAAATCTGTAATGCAAGTACCAAAATTAGATAAAATCGTAATAAATATGGGTGTATCTGACGTAAGAGAAAACTCAAAAGCTTTAGAAAATGCTATGAATGATTTAACAATAATTGCAGGTCAAAGACCAGTAGTTACAAAAGCTAGAAAATCAATAGCTGCTTTCAAAGTAAGAGAAGGTATGGATCTAGGTTGTAAAGTAACTTTAAGATCTGAAAAAATGTATGAATTTGCTACAAAACTATTTAATGTAGCGCTTCCACGTGTAAGAGACTTTAAAGGTGTAAACCCTAATTCTTTTGATGGAAGAGGAAACTATTCAATGGGTGTTAAAGAACAATTAATTTTCCCAGAAATTGAATATGATAAGATAGATAAAACAAGAGGAATGGATATTATTTTTGTTACAACAGCAAAAACTGATGAGGAAGCAAAGGCATTACTTGAAATGTTAGGCTTACCATTCGCTGAAAAGGGGGATAAATAATCATGGCAAAAAAATCTATGATTGCTAAGCAAAAAAGAGAACCTAAATTTAGCACAAGATATTATAACAGATGTAAGATTTGTGGAAGACCACATTCTTATATGAGAAAATATGGAATATGCCGTATATGTTTTAGAAATTTAGCATACAAAGGTGAAATACCAGGAGTTAAAAAAGCAAGCTGGTAAAAAGGAGGTAAAAGTAATGAATACAACAGATCCAATTGCAGATATGTTGACAAGAATAAGAAATGCAAATAGAGAAAGACACTTAACTGTTGATGTACCTTATTCTAAAGTAAAAAAAGCAATAGCTGATATTTTATTGTCTGAAGGTTTTATTGAAGCGTTAGAAGTAATTGAAGATAATCATAAAACAATTAGAATAACTTTAAAATATCAAGGAAAAACTAGAGTATTACAAGGTTTAAAAAGAATTAGTAAACCTGGTCTTAGAATATATGCAAATGTTGAAGAATTACCTAGAGTTTTAAATGGTTTAGGTATAGCTATTATTTCTACTTCTAAAGGTATAATGACTGATAAGGAAGCAAGAAAACAAAATGTAGCAGGTGAAGTATTAGCATATGTTTGGTAATAAATTTAATTAGTAAGGAGGGAATACCAAATGTCAAGAATAGGAAAAAGTCCTATTGTAATACCACAAGGTGTTGAAGTAAAAGTAGAAGGTTCAAGTGTTACAGTAAAAGGACCAAAAGGTACACTTACACAAGAATTTTTACCTGAGGTAAATATTACTGTAGAAGATTCAAAGGTTGTAGTTGCTATAGCTGATGAAAAACATGGTAACATACATGGTTTAACAAGAACTTTAATAAATAATATGATAATCGGGGTTACACAA
Organism: uncultured Clostridia bacterium; assembly: GCA_947632635.1. GTDB lineage: Bacteria > Bacillota > Clostridia > TANB77 > CAG-465 > CAG-465. The sequence goes on from CANRQA010000008.1 coordinate 21,350, forward strand.
GGCTTTGAAAAATCATTAGAAATAAATGGAATAGGATATAAAGCACAAAAACAAGGTAAAAAATTAGTTATGAATTTAGGCTACTCTCATACTGTTGAAGTCGAAGAGCAAGACGGAATAACTATTGAAGTCCCAACACCAAACTCTATAATTGTTAAAGGAATTGATAAACAATTAGTTGGTCAAATCGCTGCAAATATTAGAGAATATAAATTACCAGAGCCATATAAGGGTAAAGGTATTAAATACGTTGGTGAAAGAATTAAGAGAAAAGAAGGAAAAGCTGGCGGTAAAAAATAAAATAATCCTATAAGATAAGGAGGGAAATTTTAATGATAAAGAAGCTAAACAGAAAAGAAGTAAGGTCTAAAGTTCAAAAAAGAGTAAGAGCAAAAGTTAAAGGTACTGAAGCAAGACCTAGGCTTTGTGTTTATAGAAGTTTAAAAAATATTTCGGCTCAATTAATTGATGATGATAAACAAGTAACTATAGTATCTGCGTCTACTTTAGATAAAGATATAACTACAAAAGCATCAAATATTAAAGCTGCAACAGAAGTTGGAACACTTATTGCAAAACGTGCAATGGAAAAGAATATAAAAACTGTAGTCTTTGACAGAAACGGTTATGTATATCATGGAAAAGTTAAAGCACTAGCAGATGCAGCAAGAGAAGCTGGATTAGAATTTTAATAGAAAAGGAGAAACCAAAAAATGACTGAAACAAAACAAGAATTAAAAGAAAAAGTTGTTAATGTTAGTAGAGTTGCTAAGGTTGTAAAAGGTGGTAGAACTTTTAGATTTAGTGTACTAGTTGTTGTTGGTGACGAAAATGGTAATGTTGGAGTAGGTACAGGAAAATCAGCTGAAGTTCCAGAAGCTATCAAAAAAGCAACAGATGAAGCAAAGAAGAATTTAATTAAAGTTTCACTTGTTAATGGAACTTTGCCACATGAAATTGTTACTAATTTTGGCTCATCTAAAATTATACTTAAACCAGCAGTTGAAGGTACAGGTGTTATCGCAGGTGGTGCAGTAAGACCAGTTCTTGAACTTGCAGGAGTAAAAAATGTAACAGCTAAGACTTTAGGTTCACGTAATAGCAAAAATGTTGTTTATGCAACAATAAAAGCATTAAAAGCTATGAGAACACCAGAACAAGTAGCAGAACTTAGAGGAAAAACAGTTAAAGAAATACTAAATTAGTATATTACAATGTTTAAGGAGAGGAGGAGCTTTAATTATGAAAATGCACGAATTAGGACCAGCTAGTGGCAGTACAAAAGAAAGAACTAGAGTCGGTAGAGGAACAGGTTCAGGTCTTGGAAAAACTGCTGGAAAAGGCCATAAAGGTCAAAAAGCTAGAACTGGTGGTAGTATAAGAAGAGGATTCGAGGGTGGACAAACACCTTTATATAGAAGAATTCCAAAACGTGGTTTTAAAAACCATTTTGCAAAAGAATATGCAGTAATTAATGTTGGTGATTTAGAAAGATTTGAAAATGATACAGTTGTAAATGTAGAATTATTACTATCAGAGGGCATTATAAGAAAAGAATTAGACGGATTAAAAATTCTTGGTACAGGAGAATTAACAAAGAAACTTACAGTTGTAGCATCTAAATTCTCAAAAACTGCTGAGGAGAAAATCCAAGCTGCAGGTGGAAAGATAGAGGTGAAGTAGTATGCTACAAACCATTAAGAATATTTTTTCTGTAAAGGATATTAGAAAGAAAATAATATTTACTATTTTTATAATATTACTTTATAGACTTGGAACATTTATAACAATTCCAGGTATAGATAAAATTACTGTAATGGAGCAATTAAGTGCTAGTTCAAATGGTTTTACGGATATGATTAACTTAATATCTGGTGGTGCTTTTAGCAGACTTTCAATATTTGCTATGACTATTGGACCATACATTACAGCATCTATAGTTTTAAACCTATTACAAGTTGTAATACCAAGTTTAGAAAGATTAGCTAAAGAGGGAGAAGAAGGTAGAAAAAAACTTTCTAAATATACTAAATATTTAACTCTTGCTTTTAGCGTTATTGAAGGTTTAGGATTATATCTAACATATAAAGCATATTTATTACCAGAACTAAAATATGGTGCTGGAGCGGTAATGGGCGGAATATTATTTATAGGCTCACTTGTTGCAGGAACTGCACTTTTAACATGGCTTGGTGATAAAATAACTGAATATGGTATAGGTAATGGTATATCAATGATAGTTTTTATAGGTATCGTTGCAGGTATACCAAGTGGAGCAAGTACTCTATGGAATTTTGCTAAAGGTGGTATAACAAATATACTTATAGCAATAGCAATAATACTTGTTATGATTGTAGTTGTAGCTTGTGTAATTTATGTTCAACAAGCAGAACGTAAAATACCGGTAAATTATGCAAAAAGGGTAGTAGGAAGAAAAATGTATGGTGGACAAAATACTCATATTCCTATTAAAGTTGCAATGGCTGGTGTTATGCCAATTATCTTTGCAATGTCATTTATGATGTTCCCAAGCACAATAATTAATTTGTGTACTAAAAATAATCCTACAGGATTTTGGGCAGTTGTAAATAATATATTCTCAGTTACAAGTGCAAGTAAATGGTATTATTTACTTAGCTATGCTGTAATATATATGGGACTTATAATAGCATTTACATTTGTATATACTATGTTTATCGTAAATCCAGTTGAAATATCAAATCAGTTAAAGAAAAATGGTGGTTTTATACCAGGTATTAGAGCAGGAAAAAATACTTCAGATTATATATCAAAAGTATTAAAATACATAACTACTGTGGGAGCAATATTCTTAGCAATAGTTGCAGTATTTCCAATACTTCTACAGAGTTTAACACCAATGTCTATAACATTTGGTGGTACGTCAATACTTATCTTAGTAAGTGTTGCACTTGAAATTCTTAAAAATCTTGAAACTCAAATGGTTAGCCGTCATTACACTGGATTTTTAAACTAAATAAAGTAAAATAATAGAAATAGCACCTTTTCGGGTGTTATTTTTTTTCTATTGATAAACTAAAGAAATTTATAATAAACTATTTGAAAAAAAGTTAACTTATGATAAAATATTAATAATAGATAGATTTAGAGGTGTATGGTGTATGATGGAAAAAGAGTATAGTAGTGCAAGAAAAGCCTATGAAAAGTATAACACAGATGATGATTATAAAAAAGAAGAAAAAATATTAAAGTATGTAATAGAAAGAATAGAAGCAAATAAAGATGAAATTGATAAAATGTTAAAAATATGTAAAAGAAAATATACATATGAAGATGTAAAAAAATTGATTACAAAGATAAACGCCGAAAAATTTGAGTATAAAAGCGAAATAAATTTAAAACAAAGAGAAGATAAATTTGTAAGTGGAAAATACAGCACCTCAATAGGAGTTATAGCAGTAGAATGTTTTGACACAATTGAAGTATTAAAATATATGCTAAATGGAATAAAAACAAGAAATGCAATAATAATATCAGATGTAGAATATGAAGAAAATGATGATAAAAATCTTTTCCAAGTTATAATTAACGAAGCATTAAAAAAGTTTGGATTAGAAAACCTAATTTTAGTAATGCCTTATGAAGAATGTAATTATGAATTATGTGATAAAGTAATATATACATATGAAAAAAAGAAAAATGAAGAAAAGCCAAGTACAAACAAGTTATATGTATATGTAGAAGATGAAAAATTAAGAGAAGAAGCAATAAGAGAATATGAACAAGAAAGAAAAAATAATGAAAATGTTGAATTAATAGAGGGAAATATAGAAGAAGTAATAGAAAGGTTAAATAGAGAAGTATCACAAGGAGTAGTAATATATACAACAGACTCAAAGAAAGCATATAAATTTGTAAATTTAGTAACAAGTTATAATGTATTTGTAAATGCAACACTAGCAAACAAAGAAGAAGTTAGCCAAAATGAAAATGGATTATTAATGACTAAAAAAATAATGTACGAATTAAAGATATAAAAAATAAGAGGTAGAAAATGGAAAAAACAGTAGAAGAATATATTGAAATGGTAAGGAATGATGGAATTGCATTAGAAGATGTGCCAGAAGAAGTGCAAATGGCTCATTCAGAAATATGTATAGAAGCAGTAAAACAAAATGGATATGCATTACAATATGTACCAGAAGAAGTGCAAATGGCCCATCCAGAGATATGTATAGAAGCAGTAAAACAAAATGTATTTGCATTAATATATATACCAAACGAAGTGAAAATAGCTCATCCAGAAATATATATAGAAGCAGTAAAACAAAATGCAGGTGCATTACAAGATGTACCAAACGAAGTGAAAATAGCCCATCCAGAGATGTGTATGGAAGCAGTAAAACAATATGGACCTATATTACAAGATGTACCAGAAGAAGTGCAAATAGCTCATCCAGAGATATGCATAGAAGCTTTAAAGCAAAATATTGAAGTATATTTAGAAGATTATTTTTTTGCTAGAGATAGTGAAGCAGTACAGAACTTTATGTTTGAAGATGCTAATAGAATAGCTAAAATAAAAGAAAAGGCAAATTTTGATATATCTATAAATTATAATAAATTGCAAATGGATATGTTCTATTATCAAATGATAAAATCAATAGGATTAGATGAAGTAGAGAGATTAGTAGAAATACCATCGCTTTCAAAAGAAGAAATAAAACAATATGGATTAGAATATAACGAGAAATTAAATGAGTTATTTAAAAAAACATATACAATAAAAGGTGATATTGGAGCAGCAATAGATATATTTAGAGGAATAAATTTAGGAGTATATGAGAAAAAAGGAAAAAATACAAAATTTGAAGTATTTAAAAATATTAATAGAATATTAGAAGATAGTACAAACAGTAATTTAAGTGTGGAGCAACTACTAGTACAGGCAATTGAAAAAAGTGGATTAGAAATTGATGGAAATGTAATAGAGAAATTAAAAGGAAGAAAAGATATAGTTGTAAAAAGACTTACAAATGAAAGATATGAGCAAGTTGAAGGAGTATTAAAAGAAATATTAGATAGCAGTCTTGTTTCACAGCAAGCTCCAATAAAAAGAATAATAGAGGCAAAAATAAAAGAAAATATACAAAAAAATGAGGGAACATATAACGAAGAAGAATTATTAGAAAGTATAAGTAAAGAATTAGAAAGAAAAAATGAAGATGGAAATAATTTCTATTCACCTCATATCACAAATCAAAAAGAAGAGATATTAAATGCAACAAAAGAATTTGTAGAAAGTAATATGGTAAAAAATATACTTTCAAAGTCACTTGTTGAGACGATAAGAGAACAAAAAGAACATATAGGAAAAGGTTGGATAAGAAAGATACAAAATATACCTGTAGAACTAGATAAAGAAGAATTTGAAGAAGTTAGTAAAATACTTGGAGGAATAGATAGTAGTGATGTAGATGTAAGGATGGAATTAAGAGATGGAAAAGATGCAGAAGAAGCATATAAAATACTAGCAGAAATCGGTGTAAAAGGAGTAGTAACATATGAACAAGTAGAAATGATGTTTTCAAGTATGAGAGAGCCATATTCAGAGAAATTTAAAGAATATTACAAACAGCATAGAGAAGAAATACTAGGAAACCCAAAAGTATATATGAAACTATCTCAAATACATAATAATTTTGACAATATTGTATCAAAACCTGAAGTAGTAAATAGATATAACAGAGGAGAGTTGAGTTTAGATAATATACTACAAATATTAGCAGAACAAAAATATGAAAATGTAAGAGAAGGAAATGAAAGATTAGCAGATATATCAGCAAATGCAGGAGTAGATAAAGGATATTTTGATTCAGCCCAAAAAGTATATGAAATAACGAAAAAAAGAGAAGGAAGTACATTACCACAGGTAAAAGTTCAAAAAAGTAAATATAGAGGAAGAATGTTAAGAGCAGATGATCCATTAAACATAGTAATAGGGGATATAACTGACTGTTGCCAAAAATTAGGGGACGTAGGCGAAGGCACAATGATTCATGCGGCAACTGAAAAAAATGGAGCAATATTTGTGGTAGAAGAACTAGATGAAGAAGGAAATGTAGTAAGACCAGTAGCACAGTCATGGACATGGAGAAATAATGGAAGAATATGTTATGATAATATAGAAATAAGGAAAGAAACACTTGAAGGTTTAGATAAAGAAGCCGAAAAAGAGATAATGGATATATATATAGAAGCAGGAAGAAGAGCAATAGAGGCAGATGAAAAAGCAATGACAAAGTTACTTAAAGAAGGAAAGATAACACAAGCGGTATATGATGAGGTAGTGTTAAAAGAAGTAACGTGTGGAACAGGATATAACGATTTAGGAGAATTGGAAAGAAGAATAGATGAGGGAGAGTTACAACAAACAGAAGAAATAATACTGCCAAAGGAAAGCGAAAGAGAATATGAAGGATATAAAAGGAAGAAACCGTGGATAGATTCAAAAGATAAACAAATATTACTTGTAAGCATGGATGAAGAAAAAAGAAAAGAAATAGAGAAAAGGAGAAAAGAAAGAGCAAAAAAGAATGAAGACCTAAGAGATATAGAAGTACCGATAGAATATAAAAATGCAAGAGAAGTAGAAGAACATAAAGGAACAGATATATATCCAAGTGATATAGAAAGAATAAAAAAGATAGAAAAAGCAGTATATAGAGAAAAGCAACAAATACTTAATAATTGTAAAGGAGTGGAAGATTTAGCAGAAGCTTATGGACTAGAAGAAGAAAAAGTAGAATTAATATTAAGTAAAGATGGAGATTGGTATTTTATAGGGCAAGAGAATAGTAGAGAATATTATATAGCAGATGTAGCAATGGTAGGAGGAGTAAATTCAGAAAGAAATGAACAAATAGGGGCAGATGTAAAGATGGCAACAGTAGAATTGGCAGAAAGGGTATATAGCAAAATGCTAGAGATGGCAGAAAAGGGAAAGAATGTAAGATATGAAGCAACAAGAGATACATCATATATAAATACAAAGAAAATGGAAGAGAAGGGACTAATAGAGATAATAGAAGAAAAGAAAGCAAAATTTGAAAATAGTGATATAGATATGAATAATGTGGTAGTAAAAGTAAACGTTGATAAACTAAAAGAAGAATTATCTAATATACGAGAATTGCTTGAAAAGTTAAGACAAAGAGGAGTCACAAAAGCAAGTTTTAGAGAAAATAGAAATACTGATAATATTTCGTTATAAAATATTATTATGTTTAAGTTTGTCAAGCAAAGTGTGTAAATTAAAAAATATCTACTATGATGTAATAAAAAAGTCATAGTAGATTTTTAATTTGCATAATTTTTATATGCTATTATTATAAAGGGAGTGTAGTTCAAACTGTGTAAAGTGGAATTTTGAGATAAAAAATTTATAATCATACTCATATATTAAATTTGGCTACTTAATATTTAAGTAGCCAGTCTAATATATTTAATTTTTTTATTCCATCAAAATCAGCATCTAAATCATCGTCTAGTGTTAATATATATTTAGGATAATTATCATTTATTTTTTTTAATGGTGTTAATTCTCTTTCTAGAATTTCATTATTATTACCGTTAGCTTCTCTTGTAGTTAATGCTACTTGATAATAAACTGTATTTTGTGAATTTTTTGCCACAAAATCTACTTCTAAGTCATCATATTTTCCAATATATACTTTATATCCTCGTCTTAATAGTTCAAGGTAAACTATATTTTCTAATATATGTCCCATATCTTTACCAGAACTTTGACCTAACATATAATATCTAAGACCTATGTCTACTGCATAATATTTTTCTTGTGTTTTTAAGAATTCTTTTCCTTTTATATCATATCTGTTTGCTTTATATACAAAATAACTATCTATAAGTGCTTGAACATAGGTTGATACTGTATTATATGAACTATTTTTTTCAAGACCTTCTATGTTATCACTTATGTTTTTCATACTAGTTCTATTTCCTATGTTGTCATATAAATATTTAGTAACTCTTTCTAAAGTATTTTTATCAGTTATTCCTTTTCTTTGCATTACATCTTTAAATAAAACTGTATTGTAAATTCCATCTAAAAACAAATTAATATTTTCGGGATTAATTTTAAATAATTCTATAGCTTGTGGCATGGAACTATATTGTAAATAATCTCTAAATTTTCTTGATAAATCAGTTTTATCTTCAAATGCTGATAAATATTCTTTAAATGACAATGGTAACATTTTGATTTCTATATATCTTCCTGTAAGTAATGTAGCAAGTTCTGATGATAAAAGCCAAGCATTTGAGCCAGTTATATATAAATCTACATTTCTATTTATGAAAAGACTATCTACTGTCTTTTCAAATTCATTAACTTTTTGAACTTCGTCTAAAAATATATATGTTTTCTTACCTTTTATCAATTTTGATTTTAGATATTCATATAATTTTTTTCTGTCTTGCAATTCTTCATAATCTGAATCTTCAAAATTGATTGATATAATTTGATTTTCTTTTACTCCATTTTCTTTTAAATAATCTTGAAATAATTCTAATAAAGTAGATTTTCCACATCTTCTAATTCCTGTTATTACTTTTATAATTTGTTGATCTTTGAAGTTCTTTAATATAGATAAATAATCTTCTCTTTTTATTCTTTCCATAAAATCTCCTCCACTCATTTTTATTATACTCTTTTTTATTATTATTGTCAAGTTTTTTCAAAAATATGAAAAAATTTATCAATGTTTAATACTTTTTTATATAAAATAAAAAATATTAATTACTTTTTAGCAGAAACATAAGTTTAGTTAAAATAGATCTTTAAAGTTAAATAATATATTTTAAATCTTTAACTATTTAAATTTATACTTAATAAATTTTTCAAAAGCACAACATTTCCAATATCTATAGAAATTCTTTTACATATATTGTAACACTATAAAAAGATAAATAAGTAAAAAAATTGAATAATTAATATATTATTGATATAATAATTATTGAGGGGGAATTAAAATGAGTTTATTTGGTAATAAAAAAGATATAAATGGCAAAAAATCAATTGTTATTTATTTTTCAAGAGCAGATGAAAATTATGCAGTAGGAAATATTGATATAGGAAATACAGAAGTAATTGCAAATTATATAAAAGATATAACGGGAGCTACGTTATTTAAAGTTGAACCATTAAAACCTTATTCAAAAAGTTATAAAATATGTTGCAATGAGGCTTTACAAGAACAAAAGCAAGACGCAAGACCAGAGTTAAAAGAATATTTAAAAGATATAACTGACTATCAAGTAGTATATATAGGAAGTCCTATATATTGGCGGTACAATGCCTCAATCAATGTTTACAGAGCTTGAAATGTTAGATTTTACTGGAAAAGATATAATGATATTTACTACACATGAGGGCTCTGGGCTTGCAAATGTGCCAAAAGATATTAAAAAAATTTGTAAGGGTGCAAATATTCTTGATACAATTGCTATTACTGGTAGTACAGTTCATTTTGCAAAAGATAAAATAGAGAAGTGGATAAATGGATAGAAAAGCAAAAATTAAATTATAAAAAGTAGGAGCTAAAAATCTCCTACTTATATATTTTGTTTATAAGTTTAAGGTTAATTACATTTGACCAGCAGCTTTTTCAATCATTCTTTTAACCATTTCTCCACCTATAGAACCAGCTTGTTTAGAAGTTAAATCACCATTGTAACCTTGTTTTAAGTTAACACCGATTTGGCTTGCAACTTCCATTTTGAACTTATTTAAAGTTTCTTGAGCTTGTTTGTTCTTAGAACTTGCCATTGTTATTTCACCTCCATCGTTTTCGTTATTAGTTTGATACGTATTTAAAAAAATATACATTAAAATTAAAAATTTTTTAAAAAATATTATTTTTTTTAGATATAATAAAGGATGTCTAAGATAAATATAGACATCCTAATTTTAATTAATTGAAAGTGTATAAGGTTAATTACATTTGACCAGCAGCTTTTTCAATCATTCTTTTAACCATTTCTCCACCTATAGAACCAGCTTGTTTAGAAGTTAAATCACCATTATAACCTTGTTTTAAGTTAACACCAAGTTCTGTCGGTGTCAAAACTCTATTTGAATTAGCATACTTTTTTAGTATTGCCTTTTAGAGTTTTACATTCGTTTATTTTATATCCTTTAATATTACTTATATCATCAAGTTCTTTAAACTTAAAATATATAGTAATTTCATTATCTTCTGTTATAGTAACTTTATCAATTAGCATATTTAAAAGTTCTTTAGTTGGCGCTTCTAAAGCAATAAATTTACGAGCTAATGTTTCTATCTCTTTATTATTATTTTTCATTTCTTTAGTTTTCCCAATTTTTATATTTAAGTTATCCTTTGCTTTATTTAAGTTTTGAACTTCCTTTTCAAAGTCGGAAAGTAAAATTACAAAATCATTTTCAGATAATATTCCTTTTACTTTATCAGCATAAAGACTCCTTATACATTCTCTACTTTCTTGAAGTTTTTTCTCGATTTCGGCAATTTGAGTTTCATATTGTGATATAAAAGAATCCTTTTCATTATTCTTTTTAGCTACATCAATAAGTTCTTGCTCAAGATTTTCATTTATATATTTACTACATACATTTTTAATATTTTGAATTAAAACTTTTTCTAAGACATCAATTTTATTTGAGTGTCTTGTACAATGTCTATATTGTTTAGAATGTGTATAGCAAATAGTAGTATAGCGGTACTCACCATATTTTTTAAAAGCATAATTTGAATATGTTAGATATAGTTTAGCACCACATTCAGCACAATATAACAAGCCTTTAAAAAGGTAGTCGTGCTTAGTTCCTTTAAAAGAAGAATTACCACTAATTAATTCTTGAACTCTATAGAAAGTATCTTTATCAATTATTGCTTCATGAGTGTTTTTGCATATAATTCTATCTTCTTTTGGAACAGTAATTCGTACTTTAGATTTGTAATTAATATTTTTCCTTTTAAATTGTTCTAAATTACCAATATATACTTGGTTTTTTAATATTCTACTAATTGTTGTTTGTTTCCATGAGTTATATAACATTGTTTTTCTAGTTGTACCAATGTTACGTGAAATTCCTGGAACAGGCACTCCCTCGTCAGTTAGTATTTGAGAAATTTTTGTAAGACCATTACCAGAAAGGTATAAATTAAATATCCTTTTAACAATTTGTGCTTCCTTTTCGTTTATAATTAATTGATATTTATTTTCGGGATTTTTCATATACCCATAAGGCGCAGTAGTAGCAAGGAAATTACCAGCAGTTTTTCTTTCTTTTAGAGCACTTTTTATTTTTTTTGATATATCTTTTACATACATATCATTGATAATACTTTTAAAAGGAGCAATATCATTCATACCTGCGTCTTCCATTGTATCAATGTTATCAAGTATAGAAATATATCTTATATTATTTTCAGGAAAAAACTTTTGAACGTAGTAACCAGTATCAATATAATCTCTTCCAAGCCTAGATAAATCTTTGGTAATTACAGTGTCAACTTTTTTTGCTTTTAAATCTCGAAGTAATTTTTGAAAACCAGGTCTATTAAAATTTGTTCCAGTAAAGCCATCATCTACATATTCATCTACAAGCACAAATTCTTTGTTTTCTTCAATATATCTTTTAAGAATTGCTCTTTGATTTGTAATACTTGAACTTTCTTCTTTATCTCCGTCCTCTCTTGATAACCTAATATAAATTGCAACTTTAAATAATTTATTTGTTTTATGATTATTTAGTGTAACAAAATTTGTGTACATTTTTTACCTTCTTTCCTAAATAATCACCCAATAACATTATACAATATTTTTGCTTAAAAATAAAGGTATTGTATAAAATTAAAGGAGATTATATATGTTTTTGAATTTCAGTTAAAAAACTTTTTTTAAATATTTCATTTACATCTATATTTGAATTTTCATTAAATACATATTTAACTTTGTATATACTTTCATCTTGCGGTGCTCTTTTTTTCTTAAATTTACTTTTCATAGTTTGCCTCCTAGTATAAATAGTATTTACACCGACTATCAAATTAATACTGTAGAAAATAGACAATATTTGTCTAAATTTAAAAAAAGTGGTATCAAAAATATGCAAAATTCACTAAAAAGTGGTGCCAAAAATATGCAAAACGGATTGACAAATAACAAAAATAATAATAAAATAGATATGGTGATATTAATGAAAAGAAAATTTTATAACGTATTAATGGACTGGAAAAACAAAAATATTAATACTCCATTAATGGTAGTAGGAGCTAGACAAATTGGAAAAACATATATAATTAACGAATTTTGCAAAAATGAATTTGATGATTATATTTATATAAATTTAATGGAGAAACAAAGTATAGTAAAAATTTTTGAAGAAGAGCTAGATTTTGAAATTAAAATTAAAAAGTTAGAGCTAGAATTAAATAGAAAGATTATTCCGGAAAAAACAATATTATTTATTGATGAGATTCAAGAATCTGAAAAAGCTATTAGCTCTTTAAAGGCTTTTTGCGAAAGTATTAATCACTATAGAATTGTTTGTGCGGGTAGTTTACTTGGGGTAAAAATACGAAGATTTAATTCATCTTTTCCAGTAGGTAAAGTCCAAATTGAATTTATGCATCCAATGGATTTTGAGGAATTTTTAATTGCTTTAGATAAACAAATGTGGGTAGATGAAATAAGAAGATGTTATGAAAATTTAGAAGAAATAAGCATACATGATAAGCTGATAGATATGTATAGAGCATATCTTTGTATTGGTGGAATGCCAGCTGCTGTATTAGATTATAAAAACGTAAAGGAAGATATATTTTCATGGAATAGAAATATATTGAAAAATATAATTATATCTTATTTAGCCGATATGAATAGATATACGTTAAATAATAATGAATCTGTGAAAATAGAAAAAGTATATAATGCAATTCCTGCTTCTTTAGCCAAAGAAAATAAAAAATTTAAATATGCATATATTGAACAAGATGCAAATAAAAGAAGATTTGAAAGTGCTATTGATTGGTTAGAATCAAGCGAAATGGTATATATGTGTAAATTTATTAATAAAGTTGAACCACCACTAAAAGCCTATGTAAAAGATGATACCTTTAAACTATACTTAAATGATGTAGGAATATTAACATCATTACTGGATATAGAATTTCCTGAAATATTATTAAATAAGAATTTTATATTTAAAGGAGCTATTGCGGAAAATTATGTAGCACAAACTTTTGTTTCTAATAACATACCGTTATATTATTGGAATTCAGGAAATAAAGCAGAAATTGATTTTCTACTATATAATAAGGATGGAATTATCCCTGTAGAAGTAAAAGCGGGAGATAATACTCAATCAAAAAGTTTAAATGCATTTATGAAAAAATATAATCCAAAATATGCTATAAGAATATCTACAAAAAATTTTGGATTTGTAAATAATATAAAATCCATACCATTATATGCGACATTTTGTATAAAGTAATGCTATAGCAAATAAAAGAAGTTTATTTGGGAAAATTTAAAAAGGATATAAACTTTAAATTTAAGAAATGAGAAAAAATTGTTTTTTGTCTTATACCATAACCTTACAAAAATGTAAGGTTATTTTTATTTACTTTATGATATAATATCTTTTGGAGGTATATTATGAAGCAAATATTAATTGTAGAAGATGATGAAAAGTTACGAAATGAGCTAGAAATATTTTTAAATAATAATGGATACAAAGCAGTATCATTAAAGGAATTTAATAATGTAGTACAAGATATTTTAAATATCAAACCAGATTTATTATTACTTGATATAAATTTGCCGGGAGCTGATGGAGAGTTTATCTGTAAGGAGTTAAGAAAAAAATCAACACTGCCTATTGTTATAATAACAAGTAGAGATAATGAGATAGATGAATTATTAAGTATAAATTATGGTGCAGACCATTATATTACAAAACCATTTAATATACAAATTCTTTTAGCCAAAATTGCTTCTTTATTAAGAAGAAGTGATACTCAAAGTTATCAAGATATAATAAGTACAGAAGAATTTGTTTTGAATATATCAAAAAGCACAATAGAAAAAAATAATAAAGAAATTGAACTAACTAGAAACGAGATACGTATATTAAAATACTTACTTGAACATAGAGATAAAATTATAGCAAGAGAAGAAATAATGGACTTTCTATGGGAGAATAATAGTTTTATAGATGATAATACTTTAACTGTAAATATAACAAGATTAAGAAATAAATTAGAAGAACTAAATTTAAAGCATTTATTAGAAACTAGAAGAGGTCAAGGATATATATTAAGAAAGGAAGATTAGATGAACTTTTTTACTTTTTTAAAAGATAAGATTATACAAATAAGTTTAATATTATTTGCACTTATAACAATAGAAATATTATTACTTGCATATCCACTTGGAAAATTTATAAAAATATATATTCCAGCAATTATATTAATATTGTATTTTGCTTCAATAATAATAGAATATATAATAAAGAACAACTTTTATAAAAAACTACTAGGAACATTAGATAAATTAGATGAAAAATATCTTGCTACAGAAATAATAAAAGAACCTAATTTTTATGAGGGGAAATTATTAAAAGAAAGTTTAGAAGAAATAGATAAATCAATGGTGGATAATGTGAATAAATATAAATTTTTGCAAGAGGACTATAAAGAATATATTGAAATGTGGATTCATGAAGTAAAAATACCATTATCTGCAAGTAAATTAATAATAGAAAATAATAAAAATAAAGCAACTAAAAGTATAGATGAAGAATTAGATAAAATTGAAAATTATATAGAACAAGCACTATATTATGCTAGAAGTAACACGGCAAATAAAGATTATATTATAAGGAAATATAATTTAAAAGATATAGTAACAGAATGTATAAGAAAGAATAAAACAGCTTTAATTCAAGATAAAATTGTAATAAATGAACACGATATAGATATAGATATAGATGTGTATACGGATAGTAAATGGGCAATATTTATATTAAATCAAATTATACAAAATAGCATAAAGTATAGAAAAAATGATGTTGTAGCTAAAATTGAAATATATGCAAGTCTTGAAAAAGAAAATATAATTTTGCATATAAAAGATAATGGAATGGGAATAGAAGAAGGAGAAATTCAAAGAGTATTTGAAAAGGGCTTTACAGGAACAAATGGCAGAAAACTTAATAGAAAATCGACTGGAATTGGACTATATCTATGCAAGAAATTATGTGATAAATTAAGAATTGGAATAAAAATAGAATCTAAAAAGGATATAGGAACAAAGATTAAATTAATATTTCCAAATAGTAGTTATATAGATATGAAATAGTAACCTTACAAAAATGTAAGTAAAAAGTAAGGTAAATCGATGGCAACTCCATTAGAAATTGGTTATAATTAACTTGAAAGGAGTTTTTTTATGGAAAAAATTTTAGAAGTAAGAGCAGTAGAAAAATATTATGGCAATAAATCTAACTTAACAAAAGCAATAGATAATATTAGTTTTGATGTAAACAAAGGTGAGTTTGTAGGTATTATGGGTGCAAGTGGAAGTGGTAAAACAACGCTTTTAAATTGCATATCTACAATAGATAGAGTAACATCAGGACATATAATTGTAAATGGAGAAAATATTACAAAATTAAGAGGAAATAAGTTAAACAAATTTAGAAGAGAAGAGCTTGGGTTTATATTTCAAGATTTTAATTTACTAGACACTTTAACTTGTTATGAAAATATTGCACTTGCATTAACGATTCAAAGAGTAATGTCAAAAGAAATTGATAAAAGAGTAAATAACATAGCAGAAAACTTGGAAATTAAAGATATTTTAAGTAAATATCCTTATCAAGTATCTGGAGGGCAAAAACAAAGAGTAGCATCAGCAAGAGCAATTATTACAAATCCAAAACTTGTACTTGCAGATGAGCCAACAGGTGCATTAGATTCAAAATCGGCAAGACAATTATTAGAAAATTTTGAGTTTCTAAATAATAAATTAAAAGCAACAATTTTAATGGTAACTCATGATGCTTTTACAGCTTCTTATGCAAATAGAATTTTATTTATTAAGGATGGAAAATTATTTAATGAATTAATAAAAGGAAATGATACAAGAAAAGAGTTTTTTGAAAAAATAATTGAGGTTCAGACACTTCTTGGAGGTGATTTGAACGATGTTATTTAAATTATCAATAAAAAACATGAAAAAAAGTATAAAAGATTATACAATATACTTTTTAACATTAGTTCTTGGTGTAGCTATATTTTATATGTTTAATTCTATTGATAGCCAACAAGCAATGCTTGAAGTGTCCAGCTCTACAAGACAAATAATAGAACTAATGACAGTTATGATAGGATATGTATCGGTATTTGTAGCAGTAGTGTTGGGGTTACTAATTGTATATGCCAATAATTTCTTAATTAATAGAAGAAAAAAAGAATTTGGTATATATATGACACTTGGAATGGGAAAAAGGCAAATATCAAAAATTATTCTATTAGAAACAATATTTGTAGGAATAATATCACTTGGCATTGGCCTTGTAATTGGTATATTTGTATCACAATTTATGTCTATACTAGTTAGCAAATTATTTGAAGCTGATATGAGTGAGTACCATTTTGTATTTTCAAAAGTAGCTTGTATAAAAACTTGTATATATTTTGCGGTAATGTATTTTGCAGTAATGCTATTTAATACAATGACAGTTTCAAGATATAAACTAATTAATTTATTAAATGCAAGTAAAAAAAATGAAGCGGTAAAAATGAAAAATCCATTTTTAGCAGTTTTAGTATTTATACTTGGTAGTGTTATTTTAGGCTTTGCTTATTATAAAGTAACAGGTGCGGCAAATTCAATTAATACAGCAGAAAAGTTGTTACCACCAATTCTTATGGGAGTTATTGGAACAGTTGCAATTTTTTGGTCTTTGTCAGGCTTTATAATAACTATTATTCAAAAAATGAAAAATATCTATTTAAAAGATACAAATATGTTTGTCTTAAGGCAGTTAAATAACAAAATCAATACAACGGTAGTAAGTATGAGCGTTATATGTTTAATGCTATTTATTACAATTACTATTTTATCATCTAGTTTAGCATTACGAAATACTATGCAGGGAGAGCTAAAGGAAATGACACCAGTAGATTTAAATTTATATAAAACTGCCAATTTACAAGAAAGCTATATGCAATATGGAGTAGAAATAAAGCCTACTGAAGCACAAAGAGAAGATTCAAGACACCCTATTAAAGAAACACTAATAAACAATAATCTTGATATGAACGTATTAAAAGATATTGTTGAAATAGAAGTATATGCTACAAATGACTTAACTTGGAAAACTTTTTTTGGAGATAGTTTTAATGAAATTAAAAAGGAATTTCCAGGACTTGCTTATGAAACAGCAGAAGAAATAGTAAAAATATCAGATTATAACAGAATGGCTAAATTATATGGAATAAAAGAATATGAACTAAATGAAGATGAGTATATTGTTCTTTGTGATTTTGATAGTCAAACAGAGTTAAGAAATAGAGTATTAGCTAAAGGAAATTATGCTTTAACTATTGCAGGAAAAGAATATAAGTCAAAATATAATGAGTGTAAAGAGGGCTTTATTTTAATGTCAACAAACCATACAAATACAGGAATTATTTTAGTGCCAGATAGTTGCCCTTTAAAAGAAGAAATGAAAGAAATGTATTTATTATCAGCAAATTATAATGTAGAAACAGAAGAGGGAAAACAAGAAATTGAAAAGATATTTGCTGGAGATAGTGGTTCTTCAAATTTAATAAAATCATTAGATGATAACGGAATAGAAATTGATGGTATGACAAAGATTAGTTTAAGGGCGGCAAGTATAGGAATAGCAACGATAGTAACATTTATTGCTATTTATTTAGGAGTTATATTCTTAATAGCAAGTAGTGCCATTTTAGCACTAAAACAATTAACTGAAGCAAGTGATAATAAACAAAGATATACTATTTTAAGAAAAATTGGTTGTGATGAAAAAATGATTAATAAATCTTTATTTAGACAAATAGGGATTTTCTTTGGCATGCCACTTGTCTTAGCAATTATACATTCTATTTTTGGAATACAATTTGCAATAACAATAATGTCAGGGTTAGCTTCAAAGGATGAATTAATTCCATCTATTATAGCAACAGTAATAATTATTAGTATAATATATGGTTCATATTTTTTAGCAACATATTTTGGTGGAAAAAATATTATTAAAGAGGAATAGCTTTTTATATATGGGTAATATACAAATGTAGTGTATTGTTATAAATTCTGGAGGTGGAAGTTATAATAATGAAAGATAAAAAAATGTTAATAATACTTTTAGTTTTAATTTTTATATACATAGTGTTAATTATATGTACATATTTTTTGAAAAATTTAAAGACATATGAATTAAATTTGCCAAAGCAAGAAATGGTAAAAAGTATAGCTATTGAGAGTAATGAGAAAAAAGAAATTATTACAAATAATGAAGAGATACAAAATATCATTTATACTTTAAATGGTAAGAGTAATATAAGAACTACGCAAAAGCCAAGTATAAATGATAGCCCTGTTAATGCAGATAATATTATAAAAGTAGAATTTGAGCTTAATGAAAGTACAACATCTACTATTTTTGTTTATATGAAGGATAATAGATATTATATTTAAAAGTCATATAATGGAATTTACAAAATAGATAAAGAAGAATATGATTTAATAAGAAAATATGTCAAATGAAGTATAGTATAATGAAGTAAGTGAAATATTTACAATCACTTACTTTTTTGATATAATAATACTAGAAATTAGTTTCTTCTAATGAAATATAAAAAAGTAGAAATAAAAATTTAAAATATGTGTTTTTAAAAGGTGGTAATACTATGTTAAATGCAATAAAAAGAGTAATAATAGTTTTTTTAGGAGTTGTACTACAATTTGGATTTGCCATTATAATAAGATTATTCTTTTATAAATATATTGGGCTTATAACTTTATTTTATAGCATTGTAAGTATCTTAATTGTACTAGCAATATTAAAAAATAGCACTAGATTATCTAATGATTTGCCTTGGATGATATTAATTTTGCTATTCCCTATATTTGGAACAATCTTGTTATTTGCTTTAGGTAGAAGCTATTCTAAAAATAAATTATTAAAAAATATTTATAAAACAGAAAAAGAATATTCTAAATATTTAGAACAAAATGATTACATAAAAAAGGAAATATTTGATAATGATATGGATAATTTAAGATATATCATGAATAGGACCAATAATTTTGTAAGTAAGAATAATGATATAACATATTATGAGTTTGGTGAGAAATTTTATCCAGAATTACTTAAAGAGTTAAAAAAAGCAGAAAAATTTATTTTTATGGAATATTTTATTATAAATAAAGGTACTATGTGGAATGGCATACTTGATATATTAAAAGAAAAAGCCGCAAATGGTGTAGATGTTAGAATACTTTATGATGATATGGGAAGTTTAGCACTATTATCAACTAAATATCCAAAAGAACTAGGAAAATATGGCATTAAATGTATCCCATTTAATAAGCTAAGCCCATTTAGAGGCATATTTATGAATAATAGAGATCATAGGAAAATGACTATTATAGATGGTAAAGTTGCTTTTTCCGGTGGAGTTAATTTAAGTGATGAATATATAAATGTTAATAGTAAACTTGGCGTATGGAAAGATAATGGCATAAAAATAGTTGGTGATGCTATTTGGAATTTTACTGTTATGTTTTTAACAATGTGGAATTCAAATGTTAAAGAAGATAATGATATTTTGAAATTTAAATATGAATTTAAAGGTAAAAAAGATGGTAGTGGCTTTGCTGTGCCGTATGGAGTATCACCATTATATAAAGATTTAATTGGTGAAGATGTATATATTAATATGATTAATAGTGCAAAGAAATATTTATATATAATGACCCCATATTTAATAATAGATACAGATATGGTTAATGCTCTTACAAGAGCTGCTAAAAGAGGTGTTGATGTAAGAATAATTGTTCCTGGTATACCAGATAAAAAGATTGTTTATACTCAAACAACTTCATTTTTCAAAATATTACATGATAACGGAGTAAATATATATAAATATTCTAAAGGTTTTGTACATTCAAAAATATTTTTATCTGATGATATAAGGGCTGTAGTAGGAACAATAAATATGGATTATAGAAGTTTGTATTTACATTTTGAAAATGGTATTTATATGGAAAATATGAGTGTAATAAAAGATATATATAAAGATTTTGAAATAACATTTAATGATAGCAAAAAACTTACAACAGAAGATGTAAAAACTGGATTTATTAAATCATTATGGCAATCTATTTTAAGATTATTTGCGCCGCTATTTTAATAATAAAAATGAAGTACGGTAGATTATCAAAAAATATATTGATTTAGATAAATAAATAAAATATAATTAAATTTAGCATTAGTTTAGGGGGAATTGGAATTGAAAAATAATAAAATTATTATTATTACTCTTTTAATTGTTATAGTATTAATAATAGGAGTAGTTTTTGCATTATTAAAAGATAAAGGTTATAACGTTAAAATATTAGTTCCAGCTCATAGTAGTGATGTTTTTGTGTATGCTAATGAGGAAATCTCACCTAAGAAAAACGAAATAACAATTACTGCTGGTAAAGGCCTAAATGATTGTGAAGTTGTTTTAAAAACAGTTTATGTAAATGAGGAAAATGCTTATGAACCAACATATTTAACACATGGTATGCCTGTGAAAATGGATGCTCAAAAAGGTGCTTGGTTTAAAATAGGTGTTAACATGAGTAACCCTACTTCTGAAGATATAGTTGTGTACTTAAATATTAAAAATGTGGATGTAAGAGTAGAGTAATAATTATAAATTTACATATAATACATATTTATATGGGCAAGTAGTTATTTACAATTACTTGCTTATTTGATATACTGTAGTAGGATAAGTAATGTTTTAAGGATGTGATATAAATGTATGGAATACTAAAAATAGTTATACCAATAATCTGTATAGTTGGAATTATATATATAATTTGTATGAAAGAAAAATATAAAAATGATACAGAAAATATATCCAAAGAAAATATAATAAAATACTTTAAAGATAATAGTATTACAAGTATAGAAAATGGAATTAAAGTAAAGGATTTGCCTAAAGAAATTGCTAAAAGTCCATCTTTATTAATGATGGTTAAAGATAAAACCTTAATTTTTAAAAAAGGAAAATATTATTTAAACATATAATAAAAATTATAGTATATAGTAGTTAAATAAATTAGAAAGGGAGATAGTGATTATGAAAGTATTATTAGTAAATGGAAGCCCACATAAAGAGGGGTGTACTTATACTGCACTTAAAGAAGTTGCAAAAGAATTAAATAACGAGAAAATAGAAACTGAAATATTTTGGATAGGTATAAAACCCATATCAGGCTGTATTGCATGTCATAAATGTTCAGAGATAGGAAAATGTGTATTTGATGATGTTGTCAATAAATTTGCTGAAAAAGCAAAAAAAGCTGATGGATTTGTTTTTGGAACACCAGTCCACTATGCAGCTGCTTCAGGTGCAATGACATCTTTTATGGATAGACTTTTTTATTCAACTTTTGCAAATCAAAATATATTTAGACTAAAACCTGCTGCAACAGTGGTTTCAGCAAGAAGAGCAGGAACAACTGCTACATTTGAACAATTAAATAAATATTATACAATGACTCAAATGCCAGTAATTTCCTCTAGATATTGGAATATGGTACATGGATCTAATCCAGAAGAAGTAAA
>CANRQA010000009.1 GCA_947632635.1 uncultured Clostridia bacterium
CATTTTTTATATATTTTTCCCCAAAATTTGCCCAAGAAAATATTGCAGAAAGTTTTTAAACAATATATAATAACTATATGTAAAGAGGATTGAAGAAAAAATGATAGAAGTAAAAAATAAAAATGATTTAAACAGACTAAAAAATATGTTTATGGATATAAGGTTCCATATGGGATTAAGCGTACTAGATGGAAAAATGGGAAAAGCATATGTAGATAGTATTGAAAATCCAAAATTTGCAATGCTTATGGTAAGAAAGTATTGTTTTATAAATGGAATTATAGATTTAAATCAATTATTGGAAATTATTGAAGAATATAACTTAAAGGAGTATATATTAATACCTAGTGATGAAATTAAAGAAATGTTGGAAAAACAATATAAAGATAAAATAAATAAAAATCAAAGATATTCAATAAAGAAGAATCCTAAATTTGATATAGTAAAACTACAAGAATATATAGACAATAATGCAAATGAATATGAATTTAAAAGGATTAATCAAGAGATAGCAGACAGAATAAATAAAGAAAAATTTATTAATATAACAGA
Organism: uncultured Clostridia bacterium; assembly: GCA_947632635.1. Lineage (GTDB taxonomy): Bacteria > Bacillota > Clostridia > TANB77 > CAG-465 > CAG-465. Next base: position 553 of record CANRQA010000009.1, read on the forward strand.
TAACTATATAGAAAATGGATTTGGATATTGTTGCTTTTATAATAATCAAATAATAGGTGTAGCATCTTCTAATATAATATATAATGATGGAATTGAAGTTAATATTAAAGTGCAAGAAGAATTTCAAAGGAAAAATATAGCAACCGTTCTAGCTTCAAAGCTTATCTTATTATGTTTAAATAATAACCAAACTATAAGTTGGGATGCGGCAAATTTAAAATCGGTAGGACTAGCTGAAAAATTAGGATTTGAGTATGATTCAACATATGATATATATAAATTTTAATATTTTAGTAACGCAAAAAAGCTATTCGTTAAAATTGCTTTTACTAATGTTTTGCATCAGTTTAGATGCTAATCTAAGTTAAACCCTTTCAAACCTAGTAGAATATTTATCTGCTACATTTATTTTTTATAAGAAATAGAGGAACATTTATGAATAACCAAAGTAATGAAAAATTTAATAGTTTAATTAAATATATAGAAGATAATCTTTGTGAAGAAATTAGTTATAAAAAACTATCGCAGATACTCTGTGTTAATGAATATACAATGCATAGAATCTTTTTATTTGTAACTAATTATACTGTAGCTGAGTATATAAGAAAAAGAAGATTAAGTATGTCTGCTTTAGACTTGCTTGAAGGAAAAGAAAAAATTATTGATATTGCTATAAAATATAATTATGACTCTTCACAATCCTTTTCTAGAGCATTTAAAGCTATGATGGGATTTCTTCCAAGTGAAATAAATGATAATAAAAATAATATAAAATTCTTTCCAAAATATGAATTAACAGCTGAAGACATCACAGATGAATTCGAGTATCATATAGAAAAAGGTATTAAATTTAAATTTTATGCTATTTCTATGAAAACAACAATAAAAAATTGCCACAATGAAGCTCCTCTATTTTGGAAGAAAAATTATAAATATATAAAAGGAAAAAGTGAATATGGTTTACTCGAATATGATAAAACCTGTCGTATAGATAATGCTACATACTATATAGCTTCAAAAGAACCATTTCAAAATGCAAAAGAATTAAACTTAAAAGCAAGTAATTATGTAGTATTTGAATGTGACTATAAGGGACCTAACTTTTTATATGAATATTGTTCTAAAATATATAGAACAGTTATTCCAAATTTAGAATATGAATTAGAAAATTTACCTGATATCGAAGAATATTTAGGAAATAATAAGTTAAGACTATATATTCCAATAAAATAAATATAACAAGTGACTTTTTTAATATTTAAAATGTCACTTGTTTTTTCCGCAAATGAGATATAATAAAGATGTAGGTTAATATTGTAGATTATTATAAATTTATATTATTGTGGGAGGTCATGAAATGAATGAATATTTAACTCGTGAAATCTGGAAAATGCGGAAAAACATAAAAACTGAAGTTGGGACACCTGTTGTTTCTCTTGTTAATGTATCAAATAAAACTTACCAATTGCTTTTTATGTCTTGTGGTTGTGACAATGCTTGTACATTTTGTAACTATGGCTTTGACTATAACCTCACATTAGAAATGGTTAAGCCTGAACTTGAAAAAATAGACTTAAAAGGGGTTGATATAGTCGAACTTGAACTTGAAGCAAATGGCTCATTTCTTTCTGAAAGAGAGATTCCTTATGATTTATTTATTGAAATATTACGTTTCGTATCCCATAAGGATATCCCTATAATCACTATGGAAACACACTACAAAACTATTACAGAAAGTAAAATTAAAGACATTAGGGAAATTTTAGGGCAAAATCAAGAAGTTCATTTTGAGCTTGGTCTTGAATCAGCAAATGAAGATGTAAGAAATATCTACAACAAAGATATAAACTTATGCGAATATCTTGAAGTAGCTAGACTATGTGAAAGATATAATATTGCTTTACAAATTAATGTGCTTTTAGGCGCTCCATTTTTAACACGTCAAGAACAAATTGAAGACTGCCTTGATACACTTAAATTTATCTATAATGAGATGCCTAAGGGAACTCACGCAGTATTATTTCCAATAAATATAAAAAATAATACTATGTTAAAGCATTGGCAAGACATTGGAGTTTATGATCAGATTTCGTCTTGGGAGTTTGTGGAACTTCTTCATAGAATTCCAGAAGAATATTTAGACAAATTTACTATTGCATGGTGGGGAACTAGAGAAAATGCTTTCACAAAAGGTATTATTCAACACCCTAAAACATGTAAGAAATGTAATGAAAGACTAATGAACTTCTACACAGATTTTTACTCTAACTGGGATCCTTCTTATCGTAAAAAAATACTTAACGATATTTGGGAAACAAGATGTGACTGCGACAAATAAAATAATATTGTTTAAACGCAAAACAGATGGTAAATTCCATCTGTTTTTGTTTATTAATTTAATAATAAATCTGCAAAATCTTTTTTTATTTTTGTTGAATAATTATATATAGGATAACCTACAATAAAACCACATATTTGTTCATAATCATTTATTCCAAGATAGTTATCAATTTCATCTTCTATATATAAAGTATCACATAATATACAACTACCTAAACCTAAATTTACAGCTTGAAGACTCATATTTTCAATAGCACATCCTAGTGAAATATAATCGGGTTTCTTATAATTTTCATTTTTAGCTTTAGATTTATAACTATCACTATAAATCATTATCATCTTATTAGCTGTCTTTATTTGTTCTGCTGTGCCTTTCACACTAGTTCGCTCTTTTGGATTAAGTTTATCCCATTCAAAAAGCATATTCATGATGTGATTTTTTTGTTCATCATTTAAAACATAAAACTTCCAAGGTTGCCTATTCTTTGCAGAAGGTGCTATACAAGCACTTTGTAATATTTTTTCTATTTGTTCATTAGTAACATTCTCATCAGTAAATACTCTAGCTGTACGTCTACTATTTATAACTTCATTAAAATCCATATCTAATACCTCACTCAAAATACTAATTATATTTTACACTATTTTAATTATAAAGAGGTGATATTAATGATATCAATTTTGTTTAAACGAATTAATAACCTTTTTTAAGCAAAATAAACTCTTTTTATATTTAGAAGAAATCTCCCCATAAGATTTAATTTTATTATTAATCTTTTTATAAAATCATCAAAAAAAATATGCTCATTTTGTTTATTTTCTTATTTAATATTTTTTGCTTATTCTAATATTTTATATTTTTATTGTTACTTGTTAAAATTCTATTTAACCATATAATATATTTCTTGACTTTTTATTGTATTTGGCTTTTTTTAGTAATATAATTTAAATTACCTACCTTAACGAAGTTGATGACTTCATGGTAGAAGCTATAATATTTATAGTTGTTCTTGTAATTCTCGTAAAAGAATTACATAATTACAACTAGGTTCAAATGACTCGTGTTTTCCCACGGGTCATTATTATTTTATTCAATATCATATTTTTTATACAAAAAAATGAGAAGATAAATTTTTCCCCTTTATCTTCTCGATTACTTCACGATATGCTATAACATTAATTGTACAAATAGAGTAACTTCTATCTGTACTTTTATTATAACGGCTATTTCTATTGTTGTCAATAGTTTTATGTAATCTTGCTAATTTTTTTTTGACAAGTCTATTACTCACTTAAAAGAAAACCGAAACAAAAATAGACTTTTTAACCTCTTTTTTGTTATATTATATTTACTGTTTGATATATAAACCAAATAGTAAATAATATAACAGTAAATCCTAATGAAATTAGAGCAACATACACTCCTTGATTTCTTCTTGAAGTATAAAATAGTGTAAAGCCTAATATTATTAAGCTCAAACTTAAAGTTATTAAACTTAATAATAGCATATTTGAAAGCGATTTATTTATTACCTGGTAAGTATTTTCCACTTCATTATTATATACCTCGTATGCCTCTTTAACTTCATCTGTAGTAGATAGACTATTTACTTTTTGTATAGCAAGTTGCATACTTGAATCACTATTTAAATTAGCCTTTAATTTATTACTAATTGGTCTATATAATAAATAACTACCTAAAACTACTATTAAAACAATTACTACATATGTTACTATAAATGATACTACATTTCTTTTTTTCATTTTTTATTCCTCCTTGTATAACAAATTAACTATTTCTATATACTTTTCAAGCTCTAATTCTTCTGCTCTTACATTTAAATTAATATCACAATTTTTAAAGACTTCCTCTAATTCTTCTTTAGTCATATTATTAAAATGATTTGAGACAAGAGAATTAATCATCTTTTTTCGTCTTTGCTGAAAAGCAAAATGTATTAACTCAAATAACAATTTTTCATTTTTTACAAAATATTTCTTGCGCTTTATCATTTTTACTACAGCAGAGGTAACATCTGGTGGTGGGATAAATGAAGTATTTGGTACAATAATTTGAATACTAGCTTCACAATAATATTTTATCATTAAAGTAAGTATCCCATATTCTTTTGATTTATTATTTGCAGTAATTCTTTCGGCAACCTCTTTTTGTACCATTACTATTATTTCATCAATTCTATTTGACTCCTGTAATAATTTAAAAATTATAGGGCTAGTAATATAATATGGTAAATTTGCAATTACTTTTACTTTGCTAAACTTCATATTACTTTTTATTTCAATATCATTAATAATTTTATCAATATCAACATTTAAAATATCTTCATTTAACAAAGTATAATTACTAAACTTTCCACTTAATCTATCAGTTAATACTTCAATCATTTTATTATCTATTTCTATCAAAAGACAATAAGTTGAATTTAAAAGTAAATATTCACTCAAATTTCCAAGACCTGGTCCAATTTCAATTATTAACTCATCCTCACAAATATTAGATATTTTAATTATATTTGAAAGTATATCATCAGCTATTAAAAAATTTTGCCCATATCTTTTATTTGCTTTTATATTATAATTTCTTAAAATTTGATTTGTTATTTTTAATGTATTAAGTTCCAAGCACAAATCCCCCTAGAAAACAAATAATTGCCATTTTACAGGCAATTATTATATACTATTTATATTAAAAACTGCCATTTGCTAAAAGTGAATTTCTTAAAGCAATGACTGAGTTACTATATGCTCTATGTAAAGTACCTTGACTATAACAATTTCTAAAGAACACACCTTCACCCATATTATACGAATTAAGTGCATATGCCTCTATTGAATTAGTATCAGATTCCATCTTTCTTGCTGATGCAAAATATATTGATAGTAAATATGCCCCAGCAGTCATATTATCATATGGATCATAAAAATCACTTATACCAAGTTTTGCTCTTAAACTTGCATGATTAGATACATGTATTTGGCATAAGCCATATGAATTTCCGCCGCCTAATGCATATTTATTAAATCCACTTTCTTTATACATAACAGCTAAAAATAATTCATATTGTATTCCATATCTTTTACATATATTATATGCGTATTGTTGTTCTTCAAGTGACAAATTAATGTTATATTGTTTAAAGCCCTCATCAATTGGTGTAGCACCTACACTTGAAACTAAAGCACTTCTTGATGCTGTTAAAGTAAGTTTTGTTCCAACTTCAATAATCTTATTTACTGCTTCACTTAATACCTCTGATGAAAGTTCAGCTCTATATATTTCTTCACTTCTATTATATTTTACTAGATATTTAGTTGATTTTTGTCCCTCAATTCCCTGTTGTACTGTATTAGTTACTCCTCTATCTATTGTTGGATTATCCCTTGTTTCTTCTTCATAAGGAATTGACTGGATAACTTCTTCGATTTTTGCAACAACTGGTGAGTAATTATTTTTTATCTCATTAATATCAATTTTAGCAAGTTCATGGCTTGATGAAACTATTATCTTAATACCGTCTGTAATTTCAGTTTCTCTATTTGGTTCAATTTTTGTATTATCCCCAACGTATATTTTATTTTGTAACAAAAAACCATCTACAGTATTAGATAATGTTTTTATATTTCTAATATCCCCATAATAATCTAGTGTTACATTTTTAATGTTCATAGATAATAGAAATAAACCTAGAGTAGAAAATGCCAAAACCAAAGTAATTACTATAAATACTTTCCTTACCAGATTTGCTTTTCCTTCGTTCACTAAAATTCCTCCTTAAATAATAGGATAGTTCTATTATACTATAATTTTTATGTTTTGTCAAATTTTTTTATTACTAGAAATTATCACATAATTAACAAATACATTTATTTTTATTTATATCATAGTATTTATAGCAATTTATATTATTTTTATTACATTAATATATTTTACAATTTTTATAATATATAATATTCTTTTAGCTTCTATATTATTTTTTTGTTCCTTAACTATAAATTTGTTAATGTTAATATGATTATGAAGATATTATTTGTAATTACATTATATCCTAATTTTATTCATTAGATATCTCAAATTTAATACACATTTTTTTACATATTGTCTGCAACTATTACATCTGTTATATTAGGGAAATTTTCTTCTATCCATTGCTTATTTCCTTCATCTTTTACTATTACCGCATTTACACCATAGAAAGTATCAACACCAAATTTTGTTATATTTTTTAAATCTGCTTTTCTAAAATCTACTTTTTTTACTAATGCCCATAAAAGGAAAGATCTTAAATCTACTTCTTTTTTTAACACAAAATTACTTAAATCTAATTCTTTCGCGGGCACCCTTGAAAACATACCTGACATATCAGTTACTTGACTTGTATCAAAACTACTCACATTTATCGATTCAAAATTTGAATACCAAAACATAGATTTCATATTTGTTACCTTATGTGTGTCAAAATTTCTCAAATCTAAATTTTTCATCGAATATAAATATGCAAACATATAACCCATATCTGTTACATTGCTCGTATCAAAATGACTTACATTTAATTCACTTAAATTAGAACATTCACTAAACATACCAAACATATCCGTTACATTATGTGTATTAAAATTACTTAAATCCAAACTTGTCAAACAGCCACATCCTTGAAACATGTGCATCATATTTTTCACTTGACTTGTATCAAAATGGCCAACATTTATACTTATTAAGTTTGACATATATGCAAACATATCTGACATATCAGTTACACTACTTGTATTAAAATTGCTTAGATTTAATTCTGTTAATTTATTACATTTTTGAAACATTTCTCTCATATTTGTTACTTTAATAGTATCAAAATTTTTTATGTTTATATTTGACAGATTTTTACAATTTTTAAACATAGACGTCATATTTGTAACGTTGCTTGTATTAAAACTACTTAAATCTAAACTTGATAAAGACTCACATCCAGAAAACATACTACTAATATTTGTTGCCTTACTTGTGTCAAAATGACTTACATCTAAACTTGATAAAGACTCACATCCAGAAAACATACCAGCCATATACATTACCTGACTTGTATTAAAGTTACTTACATCTAAGCTTGCTAAATTGATACATCCATCAAACATACTGGTCATGTCTGTTACTTTACTTGTATTAAAATTGCTTACATCTAAACTGGTTAAGCTTCTACAACCAACAAACATATATTGCATTAATACCACTTCTTTTGTATCAAAGTAGCTTACATTTAGACCAGTTAGACTATTGCATTGACAAAACATTCGTTCCATATTGGTTACTTTGCTTGTATTAAAATTACTTACATCTAAATGAACCAAACTACTGCAATCTGTAAACATGCGGTTCATAAGTGTTACGTTTTTTGTATCCAATGCTTTTATATCTATTTCTTTTACTGCTGTAAAATTACTAAACATACATCCTGAATTTTTATTTGCAACTACTTTTGTATTTCCACCTATTGTTAATTCATAGCCGTCTTCTCCATCACTTACTATCCATGCCATTACTCCACCACTATTTCCCTCAGATACATCCCATGACTTTATTACTCCATCTGGCACTTTATTGTTTGTTATAAACTTTATCTTCGTTATTTTTGTTCTATATTCTTCAGCATGAAAATCATCTTGTGAAAAAAGAGGCCATGATCTTAATACCGCATCATTTGGGTTCCCTATTATATATCCCATACTTTCAGCTACTTCTTGTTTTTTCTTATCTTTTCCCAAATATGCTAATCCTTCTTCAAATACTTCTACTTCTCCTTTATATTTTTCGTTTACTACATCTTTATAGTCTTCTACTGTTATTTTGCTTGTATCTCCTCCATATTTTAGTAACAATTCTCCTGTTTTTAGACCATACGCCTCTTTCATTACTTGTAAATCATTTCGAAGTACTGCTTCTTTTGCATTACTTATTGGGTTATTAGTTATTACTCCCATTATTATTGCTGTTGATAATATCAATATTATTACTATTATCACTATTAACACTATTAAACTTATTCCCTTTTTAATTTTATTATTTCCTATCATATTTTTACCTCCACTTTTCTCTTTTTTTACGCAAAAAACCAATGCTAGAATATTTTACCCATATTCTAACACTGGCTTTATTATATTTTGATTTTCTTTTTTTACAGTTTTTACAATTTTTTCCTCTTTTATTTTGTTTCTATTTTCATTTTTTAGTGTGTTGTATGTATGTATGTATGTATGTATGTATGTATGTATAGTGTTTTCATCTATTTTACCTTCCTTGTTTACATAGTTTTTTACTTCTTTCAATTCTATTTTACTATATACACAAAAATTAATCAATATTAATTTCATATTTAATTTTAAAGAAAGCAAAAATGAATATTCGACTTGCTTCGTCGCAACTTTTGACCATTATCCACCATAAATTCTTCGTTTCTAATATAATTTTTTAATATATATAAACTTCTATTTATATCTACATTTATCTTCTTCCTTTTTTATACCATAAATAGCACTTCTATATTTCCTTTTTTATTTCTTCTTTGTCCATTGCGCTCACTCCTGTGCATATATCTCACTTATCTTTTCTACTAACTTTTTTGGTACTTGCACAAAATATCTATTATATAAGTTTTCGGCATTTTTCTGCATTTAGCTAATATTTTATATAGTTATATATTTTTAGAGTCTCTATATTAGAAAACAATAATGCACTTTTAATTGTTTCTTATGTCTTTATTTTATGCATACTTAGTTTTTATCGAGTGTAACTTTCCTGTTGTAAAAAAATCTTGCAATTTAAACTTTTATATTATTGCATATATTTAAATAAAGTGGTAAAATAATATTATAGAGATTTTTCTCAAAAGAAAGGGTGATTTTATGGCAATATGGATTATAGTTGCTGTAGTAGTTATCATTATTATAGCTATTGTTGCACTATATAACAACCTAGTTCATTTAAAAATGAGAGTTAAAAATGCTTGGGCTCAAATTGATACTCAACTAAAAAGAAGATTTGACTTAATTCCAAATTTAGTAGAAACAGTTAAAGGATATATGACACATGAAGAAAAAACACTAACAGAAATAGTTGAAGCTAGAAATAAATTCACACAAGCTACAACTGTTGAAGATAAGCAAAATGCAAATAACAATTTAACTAATACATTAAAATCAATATTTGCTTTATCTGAAGCATATCCTGATTTAAAAGCAAATGAAAACTTTACAGCACTACAAGTTGAATTATCTTCTACAGAGGATAAAATTGCATATGCTAGACAATTCTATAATGACACAGTACAAATGTATAATACAGCAATAATGTCTTTTCCAGCTAATATACTTGCAGGTATGTTTGGTTTTAAGGAAGAAAGTTTCTTTGAAATCGACGATGCTCAAAAAGAGCCTGTTAAGGTAGAATTTTAGGTTTTAATTATGATATTAAAAGAAGTTAGAAATAATAAAATAGAATCCTATTTTATTATTTCCTTATTTATATTATTTGTAGCCTTTATAATTTATTTTATATGTTTGTATTTTGAACTTGGTACAATGTCAATTGTTATAGCTATGATATTTGCTAGTGTAAGTGCTTTTATTTCATATTATAATTGTGATAGTTTGGTTTTAAGTTTAAATAATGCAAGACCTGCAACAGAAGAACAAGACAAACTTTTAAGTACAATTCTTGATAATTTATGTATTGGAGCAGGACTTCCAAGGCCAAAGTTATATGTGATTAATGATGCTTCACCTAATGCTTTTGCAACTGGTAGAAATCCAGAAAATGCAGTAATATGTGTTACTACTGGACTACTTGAAAAAATGAATAAATATGAGCTTGAGGGTGTACTTGCACACGAACTTTCACATATAAAAAACTATGATATTTTACTTTCAACAGTAGTATCTGTATTTGTAGGATTTGTAGTAATGATTTCAGATTTTATATTTAGATTTGGTTTTGTAAAGAGTGATTCAGATGATAATAACTCAAGCTCAAACGCAATATTAATGATTATTGGTTTAATCTTTTTAATACTATCTCCACTATTTGCAACGCTTATGCAACTTGCACTTTCAAGAAAAAGGGAGTATTTAGCTGATTCTTCAGCAGTTGAAATAACTAGAAATCCACAAGGATTAATATCAGCTTTAAAAAAATTATCTGAGGATGAAAAGCCTCTTTCAAGAGCAAATAAAGCTACTGCTCATATGTATATTGTTAATCCTTTAAAAGAACAAAAAGAAAAGACTGATCTTTTTTCTACTCACCCACCAATTAGTGAAAGAATTAAAAGATTAGAACATATTAACTAGACATCGTAAAAAAGCGATGTCTTTTTTTACTATTTCTTCTTGAACATTTTATGTCTATTATATATTGCAACTTGGCTTTATTTATGATATAATTGTTTTGAATTATTTTGTTATAATACTATTAATAAAGTATTAATTTAATTAAAAGAAAGGATGAACATTATGGAAAAAAACATTGAAGATTATGTATTGTCACTTCCATTTGAAAGTCTTAATATTGAAGAAAGTGATATAAAATTACTTAATAGTGCAGGTTATCACACGATGTCTGAGTTACTTCCTTTATCTTGTGAAAAAATAAAAGATCTTGATAAAAAAGGTATAACATTTGACATCTATTCTAGAGATATATCAAAATGTTCTGAAAAAATTAGTATGCTTAAAAGATATAAAAGCGTATTTAAAGATTCTGAAAGTATTGATATATCTATGTATGAAAGCTACTATTATCTTGCTCATATCATACTAAAAAAAGATAATGATACAGTTCTTGATGAAAATTCTATTGTAGCATGTGCACTACGGGAAGGTTTTAAGGAACTTAATTTAGCAGAAGAAATTGTTATGTCAGTAATATTTGGCTTTTTTGATAATAAAATACGCACATCTCATAGTCTAGTTCTGTTTTTGCAAGATAGTAATTACCAATTTTCAAAATATATGAATAGTGCATTAGAAAAATTCCGCAAACAAGAAAGGCTTGATAAAATACTTGGTAAAACACCTAATGGTGTTTCTAAAAATAACACTTCTATAACTGTTTTAAATCTTCCTAATACAATATATTATAAATTAATAAATGCTCATATTAGTACTATTGATGAGCTTAATGCTTTTATTTACCCATATAGAAAACTTGATAATTTAACTTATGAAGAACAAGATAATATACGTACCTCTCTTGAAGACTATATTGGTTCTGGTCGCTATTATGACTGTGATGCTTTTCTTTTTGATAAATATAAAAGGTCAATTACCATACCTGATGATTATTTTTTTGCCAAAAAAGTTCTTAAATACACTGAAAATGGTTTAGTATCAATAAAACCTTTAGCAAAAGAATATGGGGTTAATTATATGGATATGATTGCAAGACTTAAAGAGCTTAATATAATAACTGACTGATGTTAATTAAATTTTATGCTCCACTATGATTTTAGTGGAGCTATTTTTATAGAATGTTAATTTTACATAATCTTGACTTTTTTAAATATATTTGATAAAATATATTTAAATTAATATATAGTTTTAGTTAATTAACAAAAATAATAATAATTATAATTTAATAGAAAGGCGGTATTACAATGAAAAATATGAATGAAATCATATCATATGTATATTCTTTAAGTTTAAATGAGTTAGGGATACCTAAAAATCTATTATTACTCCTACATAAATTTGGATATTATAAAGTTAATGATATAAAAAATTTAACTATAAATGAACTTTCAAGTATCCTTAATATACAAATAGAGAAAGCTTATTACTTATCTAGTATTATTTTTGAAAAATGTATATATATAGAAGACCTTACACGGTATTTTTTTGATCCTGAAAACATAAATTGTAATCAATACATACCTTATTTTAATTTAATACGAAAGCTATTTGGTAATGATTTTTATGGAAAAATTATTATATCAAATCTAAATAAAGCTATATACTCCTTAAATAAACGTAGTAGTAATATAATTATTTTATATTTTGGGCTAGACGGAAATAACAAAAAAAATATAGTTGAACTTGGAAAAATTCTTAAAATATCTAAAACAAGAGTTCAACAAATTATACAAAAAGCACTAAGTAGATTAAGATATATTACTACTGTTATACAAGTTTCATTTATTGATGAATTTAATGATAATACTAATTATATAGAAAATTTGCAATTACCCTCAAGTGTTTTCTTAGCTTTAAAAAATGCAAATATTAATACAATACAAGAATTTTTAGCTTTAACACGTGAAGATATTCAAAAAATAAATGGTATAGGGACAAAAAAATATATTCAAGTACTTACTGTACAAAATAAGTTAAAAAAATCGTTATCTACTGATAAAAATGATTTTTATGAAAAATTAAATATAGGCGATTTACCACTTAGTAATAGAGCTTACCATGCTTTGAGAAATGCTAATATCAATACCATTTATGATTTTCTAGCTTTATCTAAAGAAAATATAGCTAAAATTCATAATATAGGTAGCAAAACTTATAATGAAATACTATTAGTTCAAGCTAATGTGCTAAAAAGAATGTTTGATGAACCTAAATTTGAAGGAGTATCAAACGAATTAATTGAAAGTTTATCTCTAAGTACACGTGCATACAATGCACTAAAATGTGCTAATGTTAATACCGTACAAGAATTACTTATTTTGACCCCTGAAGAAATATATAAACTGAAAAATATAGGTAAAAAAACCTTAAATGAAATTTTATTAATAAGGAATACTATTAAAAAGAAATAATATTATTATTTAACTGGCTGATTTTTATTGTAAAATTGGTCAGTTTTTCTTTTCTTATTTACATTTTTATGATAAAATGACTCTTAGGTGATTAAGATGAGAAATAGAGGATTTGAAATTTGTAAAGGATATGAAGATAAAGAAATTACTCTTCCAAAAAGAAGTACTAAACATTCTGTGGGATATGATATATTTGCATGTGAGGATATAACTATACCTTCAATATGGAAAAGCGTATTTAAAAACTTAAAAAATTTCTGTAGTCGTAAAAAAGAATTTATAGATATCGTGCCTACTAAAATTTTTACTGGAATAAAAGCATATTTTTTAGAAGATGAAGTTATGATTATTGCAAATAGGAGTTCAGGACCATCTAAATTAGGTCTTGTTATGTCTAATTCAATTGGAATATTTGAATGTGACTATTACAATAATCCTACAAATGATGGAAATATAATTTTTCAATACTATAACTTTTTTCCATATGATATTACTATAAAAAAAGGTGAAAAAATTGGTCAAGCATATTTTCAAAAATTTTTAATTGCAGATAATGATAAAGCAGAAGGAAAAAGAATTGGTGGCATTGGTAGTACCGGAAAATAAATTTATATATATGAAAAACTGATAAGACTATAACATCTTACCAGTTTTTTATTTTAACGGAATCCTCCACCGCCGCCACCGGCCGTCCAAATGAGTCTCCGCCACCTCCACCAGATGAAAATCCTCCACCACCTGATGAGTATCTCTCTGCTCTTGCTATTTCTTCTGATCTACTTGATTTAGCAGAAGAAATACCACTTTCTGTGCTTGATAATACGAAATATACATTATCGTACGTGAATGCACTTTGTTCAATTACTTGTGGATATAATTTTTTAAATTGCTTTTGAACTTTTTCTGCTATACCTAATATTTGTGCAATTATTAAATAATCTTCAAATAGGTGTACTTCTATTGCTTCTCTTTCTTTTATTAAAGTGCTTCCTTGTAAATATCTTTTTAAACCTGCTATTTGTCTTGCTTGTTCTTTAAAGTAATCTGCATAAGTATATTCATATGCTGTAAAGAATAAAAATTGTTTTTTTACCATATCAATTTCTTTATTATCAAAACATCTTTTTCGTTCTTCCGCTATTACCTCATCAAACCAATTAAGTATTTTATTATATTTACTTTTACACCATACTTTTAATTCGTCATTTTCTAGCACACCATCTTTACTTGCTTCATATAGCATGTCAAATATTTTCTTTTCTCTTTCATCTGTAAAACTTTCCTTGCTTTTCTTATCTAATATTAATACATGATTTTTATTATTTAATAATACCCCGTTTTCCTTATCACTTTCAATTCTTATTACCTTTTCTTTTATCCATTTAAGTATAATTGCACCCAATAAATCTGTTTTCTTTTTTATTAGATTATATTCATAAGCAATATAATATATTTTAAAAATATCATTATCACAAGGGATTCCACTATAACTACTTACAACGTCTAATTGCTTATTGATATTGTTTTTGCTATTTATAATTACTAAGAATATGAAATATACAAAAAATACTATTACTGCTCCAAAGCCTACAAAAATTGTTAATGCATTTAAAATATATGAAAAGACATTAGCAATGCTTGTGTTAATAGATGTCCCCTCTTCATTATATTTAACACTTCCTTTTTCAGCCAAGTTATAATAGTAATCAAATTTTTTGGATATTTTACTATCTGTATTAAATGTACCTAAAGGGAATTTTACAAGTATTGTCATATATTCATTTGCGTTTATACTACCATTTGAAGACATTTCTATATATCCATTATGTACATATGCTGTTCCACCATAGTCTCCATATCCCCATACATCTACTGTGTCTGATATTTTAAAATCCGTATGTATTTTTACATATGCCTTACCAATAGTATTTGAAAAATTATGAGGAATCAAAGTCCAATATATCATCTGTGAATCTTTAAGTTCTGATACAAAATTTGTTATTGTATAATTTAATGTATATACATGATTTCCATATGAACTCATACCAAAACAAAGTTCTACTCCGTTTGTTACCTTATTTATTCCACATTTATATGCTTTTGAGCTTAAAGTTCCAGATGTAGTCCATGTACCTATATTTGAATATTCCCTGCTTCCTTCTTTTACTTTAAAATTCTTAATTTCAGATTTTCCTAAATTATAATATGGATGATATACTTCTGTTCCAGAATTAACACTACAGCTCCAAACCTCTGTTATCCTTGCATCTCCATTATTATCTACATATATATCCATTGATATTTTACTTATTGAATTTGCATTTACATTATTTATAAATATATATATAACAAATATAGTTATACTTAATGTTATTATTTTTAATACTTTTTTCTTCATATACTAACCCTACTTTTTAATAAAATCCTTATTTTAACGGAAACCTCCACCGCCGCCACCGGCCGTCCAAAGGAACCTCCGCCTCCTCCACCAGAAGAGAAACCGCCTCCACCTGATGAAAACCCTTCTCCACCTGATGAATACTGTTTTGCCCTTTCTTTAAATTCATCTCTTACTCTACCAACATTTGAAACAAAAATTCCCCTATGAGTGTATATATTAATATATGAAATATCCTCAAATGAATTAAGATTTGTTTGTGTAACAATTTCAGGGTATAACATTTTTAATTTTTTTGCCACTTTCTTTGATATTCCCATAAACTGAGCATATATCATATATTGTTCAAATAAATGTACTTCAATTGGCTCTCTATCTTTTATAAGTGTATAATCTTTTAAATATTTTTTTAAGCCTGAAAGTTTTATTGCATCTTCTATAATGCTTTTATCAGGATAATATTTAACACTTTCAAATCTACCTGATGCATTTTTTATTTCACATCTTAATAACCCATTTTCTGCAAATTTTTTTAAATAATCTGTTTCTATTCTTTTTATCCATGATGGTATCCTATCATTATGTTTTTTAAACCAAGATTTAAACTCCTTTTCTTCTAATATACCATCGTTATTACCTGCTTTATACAGTAAATTAAACAGTTCTTTTTCTATTGGATCTTCTAATTTTTCTTTATTATTAAGAATAAACACAGTTTCTTCTTTTTTAAACTTTTTTTCTGTTTTTCTTTTTTCTAGTTTTACTCTACCTTCTTTTATCCATTTTAAAATTATAGCTCCTAATATATCATATTTATTTTTAACAAGTTTATATTGACTTGCTATAAAATAGGCTTTTAACACATCATTATCACATGGTATATCTCTATAATACGGTGCAGTTTTAACAGCTCTTTTGTCATGTAATTTTACGACTATTTTGGGCTTTGAAATACTATTAATATTTAATGATACCCATGATATTATATATAATAATATATTTTTAATTATAATAGCCAAAACAATTACTACTACAGTTACAATAATTATCAAAATGAAAAGTGCTAATTCTAATAGAAATTTCTTTACCTCATTTAGCCTATTTTCTTTTTCTTCATTGTAATGTATTCTATCTTCTTCTGCCATGTTATAATAATAATCAAAATTTTTAGATATTTTACTATCTGTATTAAATGTACCTAAAGGGAATTTTACAAGTATTGTCATATATTCATCTTTTTCTAAACGTCCATTTGATGCCATTTCTATATAACCATCATATACATATGCAGTTCCGCCATAATCGCCATATCCCCATACATCTATTGTATTTTCTATGTCAAAGTCTGTATGTATTTTTACATATGCCTTACCAATGATATTAGAAAAATCATATGGTATTAAAGTCCAATATATCATCTGTGCGTCTTTAAGTTCTGATACAAAATTTGTTATTGTATAATTTAATGTATATACATGATTTCCATATGAACTCATACCAAAACAAAGTTCTACACCGTTTGTTACCTTATTTATCCCACATTTATATGCTTTTGAGCTTAAAGTTCCTGATGTAGCCCATGTACCTATATTTGAATATTCCCTGCTTCCTTCTTTTACTTTAAAATTCTTAATTTGAGACTCTCCTAAATTATAATATGGATGATATACTTCTGTACCCTGATTTACATTACAATCCCATACCTCTGTTATATTTGCATCTCCATTATTATCTACATATATATCCATTGATATTTTACTTATCGAGTTTGCATTTACATTATTTATAAATAGATAAAAAACAAATATAGTTATACTTAATGTTATTGTCCTTAATACTTTTTTCTTCATATACTAACCCTACTTTTCTACATATATTATTTTTTATGCATAATATTAAAGTTAAAAGTCATAAAATTTTAGCTTAAAAAAATATATTTTTAAGAACATTTAAGAAAATATTTTCACCATATAAATAAAAATTTACTCATCAACAAATTTTACCCCAAATGGTTCTACTACATCAGGATATATTTTTTTAAATTGTTTTTGAATTTTTCCAGCTATCCCTAAAACTTGTGCAATCACAAGATAATCATCAAACAAATTTAC
The DNA here is from genome assembly GCA_947632635.1 of uncultured Clostridia bacterium. Classification (GTDB taxonomy): domain Bacteria; phylum Bacillota; class Clostridia; order TANB77; family CAG-465; genus CAG-465. The sequence continues at coordinate 18,228 of CANRQA010000009.1, forward strand.
TTCTGTCGCTTCTCTAGTATTAATAAGTGTACCCTCTTCTAAATATTTTTTTAATCCTAATATTTGTACAACTTGCTCTTTTATTTTGTCAGTTTGAATATACTCGTTATAACTACCTAAAAATACTATTTTAATTTTTTTCCTAATAATTTCTTTATTTGAAATACATTTTTTTAATTCTATATCCTTTACGTTCTCAAACCAGTAATGTAATTTTGCATAATTTTTTTTAAACCATTTCTTCAACTCATTATTTTCTAATTTTCCGTCAATACTAGCATTGCACAGCATTTTAAAAAGTTTTTGCTCTCTTTTATCTGTAAAACTTTCTTCAATATTTTTATCAAATATTAATACATACTTTTTTGCATTTAATAATACATTATCTGTTTTTAAGGTTTCTATTTTTATTTTTTTATCCTTAACCCACTTTAAAATTATAGCTCCTAATAAATTCGTTTTAGTATCTATAATATGATATTCTAATGCAATATAGTATATTTTAAATATGTCGTTATTACAAGGTATATCCATATAATATTCTACATCCTTGCAATCTAGTTGTTTATACTTTTCGTTTTTCCTTTTTATATGTTTTTTAACTATATCATCAGCACATAAAATAATACCAAAATAAATTATCGGTGAAAATAATATAAACGTTAAAATCCACACAACAACTATTCTAACAATATTACTATTATTAGAGATACCATATACGTTTTTAAAAAATATACCTATTATACAAAAAATCATACTTAATGTTATTATTTTTAATACTTTTTTCTTCATATACTAACCCTACTTTTCTACATATATTATTTCATATAATAAAAATTTTTTCAATTTGTTTAAACATTTTTTTATCTTTTTCTGCTTTTTTTATTATTTAATTTTTATTGCAAATAATATTAATGGTGATACATTTGAAACAAGTAATTTTTGATAGAATTTATTTTGAGAAAGATATTATAAACTATGAACTTGGTAATTATCTATTAAACAAATATGAAAACTTACCAAAAACTGAAATCTTATCACATAACAATATAGAAGAATTAAGAAAATATGAAAATAAAGATTTTGGAAAATTAAAAAGGTATCTAATAATTGGTACACGAAAGACTCATAAATACGTAGAAAATCATAAAATTTCAGATTATTTAATTCCTTTTACATCATCAGGTTGCTACGCAATGTGTATGTATTGTTACCTCGTTTGTAATTATAATAAATGTTCATATTTAAGAATATTTGTTAATACAAAAGAAATACTTGATAGACTTATACTATTTGCAAACAAACAAAATAAAGAGTGTGTATTTGAAATAGGTAGTAACTCAGATTTATTACTTGAAAATTTAGTAACTGATAATCTCAAAGAAAATATTGAATATTTTTTTGATAATACAAGCCATGGAAAACTTACTTTTCCAACTAAATTTCATTATATAGAGCCTTTAATTAATTTACCTAAAAAGTATATAAAGAAACTTCTTCCTCGTATGAGCTTAAATCCACAAAATATAATAACTAAAGTTGAATTTGGCACAAGTAATCTAAACGATAGAATAAATGCAATTAATATATTAGCAGAACATGGATATTCAACTTATATACTTATAGCTCCAGTAATTATTACCGATAGTTTTGAAAAAGATTATACCTCGCTTATAACTACAATGAAAGAAAAATTATCACAAAAAGCAAAACAAAACATCACTTTTGAAATTATATTTATGACATATAGTTATATTCATAGAAAAATAAATGAAGAAGCATTCCCTAAAGCTATAAATTTATACTCTACAGAATTAATGACATCACGTGGTATAGGCAAATATCATTACAAAAATACCGTAAAAGAAAAAGCAAAAGAATTTTTGTTAAAACTTATAGACAATAATTTTAAAAATTATACTATAAAATATATTGTATAAATATTAACAAAATACTTAACTTTTACGCATTTGTGTGGTATAATACTTTCTACTAAGGAGTGGTTTATTTTGTCATATTTATATATATATGTTGAAAATGAAAAAGTAGAAAATGCACTAAAATATGGTATGAAATTATCTGAATATGCAAATAAAATTATAACTCTTGGAACTGAAAAGCGTGGTATAACTGCCTTTTTATCTCCAAAAGATTCTTCACTTTTAGGTAACGAAAATTATACTTGTTTGAAAATATCTATTGATAATTTGAATATATATATTTACAACAAAGTATTAGAAAATACAAATTCTATTAGTAATTTTTTTACAGAATTTAAGAAATATACAATTGGAAGTTATGAAGAACCTGTTGCAATCATATGCTCAACTATTTTACCTGAAAACATATTTTTATATAATAATATATTAGATACGCCAATATTAGTAGAAAACTCAAAAGATTTATATTATGAAAAATCTGTATTTGAAATGGTTGAAAGTGGTAGATTTTCATATAGTGAAATCTATCAAATGTTATTAATACTTGGTGAACAAAAAAAGATATTTAAAGTAACTTCAACTGATACCCAAACCAAAATATACGAAAATAAATTTAACTTAAAAAAATATACTAGAAAAAGTAATTTTTAAATAATTTATATATGAAAGTAGCCAATCTTACCTAAAATAAGATTGGCTTTACTATACATTTAACATACATACAAGTAATATTATAAACTGGTAAGCTTAAGTTGTCAATGGAAATATATGGTATTTGACATTTTATGACAAATGTAGTCCTGTTTTTTACATATATTTATTCATTTTAAAATTTTAAAATTTTTTCATTATAAAATTTTATTAATTTTTTCAACAGTTAATTTAGTAGAGTAAAAATCTTTTAAAGAACAACCTGCCCTACCGCCTCCTGCACAAGCACACGCACAAGCACAGCTACTTCCACCAGAATCGCCGCCTCCGGCCGCCACCTCCAAAGAAGCCACCGTAGTGATTATGTGGAAAAAACGGATAATGATGATACCAACCATAACCCCAATAACCATATCCCCTATAAGGATAATAATATCCTGGGAAAAACATAACATATACAAATATTAAAATAATTATTGCCATAACAAATAAAAATAGTTTAAAAGAATTACCAAAACCAAATCCACTAGCTTTTCCAGCATTAGATACTTGCTTTCCTCTATCTATTGTTGGAAAATAATTTACATCATATGTAACTCTTATTGGAAATGACTGTCCCTTACTTAATCTTGTTGACCAGTAAACATATGTAGAATTTGTTCCCTGCTTACTATTGTGTCCTTTTACGCCATCTTTTGCCCAATATATTTTTAATGACTTAACATCTATATCATCAAACCAACCTGGTGTAAAATAAAAAGTACAATCATCATCTTTTATCAAATACATATGACTTTGATGAATTGAAAAAGCTATATTAACCACTTCACCTGCAACATAATCACGATTAAGGTCAATTCTTACATATGTATTTCCTTGATTTTCATCATATTTTATCTTTTTAATATTTACTCCCAATGCTTTAATATTATCAACATTTTTATTTGGTATACCAATTCGTACCCATTCAAGAGGACCTTGTGTAGTAGAATCTAATACTCTCCATTTAATATTATATTTTATATCAAGACTTCCATCTTCTCTTGGATCTACATATATAGTATATGCATCAATAACATCTAAATCATTTGCATAAACTTTACCTGCAAATAAAATCAATATTCCTAAAACAAATATAAATAAAAATTTAAGTTTTTTCATAAAATTCCTACTTTCTCTTTAACTGACATATTCCTTTCATCTTGCTTGAAATTTCTCTAATTTTTTTGCACTTTTTAGAATTCCAAATCTTTTCCCAATCTGTATCTAATATATTGCCAAGAGATGCATTCTCATCTAACCAACTTTGACATGGTATAACATCTCCATTAGGAGCAATTGCCATATTACTTAAGCACGCACCACACATTGGAATTGTTAATTTTAAATTTTTTAAATCTTTATCTTTAATCCACCCCGGAGATGTAAAATTTATTTCCATTAAATTTTCATGGCAATATTTAACAGCTTCTTTTAGAATTTCAAGCATTTGCGCATTATCAAGTTTTAAATCTTCTGCCTCTTTACTATTTCCGCTACCAGCAGGAATTATTCCTGAACAAGTAACATACTTTATTCCTAAAGAGTTAAGAAATTTTAATGTTTCAACATAATCTTTATTTAATATACAAAGTGGTGTATTAACACTTACACTAAGTCCAGCATTAATAGCATTTTTTATTCCAGTCACAGTATTTTTAAAATGATTAGAACCAACTAACTTATTGTGTATATCCTCATCATGTGAATAAAGAGTAATTTGTACGCTATCTAAACTTGCTTTATATAGCATACTACATAGCTTTTTAGTAAGTAAAATACCATTTGTATTAAGCCTTGTTACAAACCACTTAGCATAGTTAACAAGTTCAACTAAATCTTCTCTTAAAGTAGGCTCTCCACCTGTAAAAGTAAGTTGTGGTATTCCTATTTCCTTACATTTATCAATTATTTTCTTCCAATCATCAGTAGATATTTCATTAACATTTGCACACTCACCACCTGCTGCATAGCAATGCAAACATTTTTGATTACAATGCCAATTATTATCTTTTTTCATACTACTAATCATTAAATCCATTCTATGTGGTGCTTTCATATATTTAGCATATTTACCAATAGATATTACTGGAATTTTATCATTTGGTTCTTTCCCCTCTGCAATCTCTCTAAAAGTATTTATAATATTTACCAAATCTTCACGTATCATTTTATCCTTAATATGTTTTCCATATATATCTTTTAATATATCTATTGTTGTTTTAACCACTTCTTCAAGATTTTCTTCTGTTATTTCCCTACCATTATAATTGTTAACATTATTAATAAATACTGAAAGCAAAATACTCCATGACGGACCTATAGGTATTAAATACTGTCCATTTATTATTGCTACAGAAGTTATAGGTCTAAACCATGAAAATTTTGACGGAACTAAATGTATCCTTACAACACCTGGCTCATATGGATTAAATGTAGTATGTACTACTTTATTTAAATAATTTCTTTCATAACTTTTCTCTTTAAAAAACATATAAAAACCCCTTACATTTACTATATAATTATACCATGTTACGACAAAATTTATCAATATTTTATAAAATAATAGTTTTTTATTGTTGCTACTATTTTTTAATATATATTTTTTTTAGAATTTTTAAGATTTCAATTATTACATATCTAAAGTAAAAATCTCATTTTTAGAATTTTCTTTGGTATTGACATCTACATAATTTTGTTATATAATATGCTTAATATATTTTTAAATTATTAAAATAATTTTTATATAATATTTACTAAAATTTAAATATTTTAAGGAGGTTAATACTTTATGAAATTTCAGGGACCAAGAAGTCCGTAGTTATGCAGTGGGCGTTAACCCAATCAAGCGTTATGTATATTTATGATACAGCATCATACATTTTCAAAAGAGACATTTATGAAATATTTTGAAATCTCTTCTGAAGATGCAAATGATACTTTATCATATTTAATAGAAAATCGGCAATCAAAACAATATAACTGAAAGGAGTATGCATTATGAAAAACGAAAAACCTATCCCGTCCTTGCTCGAAGAGGACAACACTGCACTTCCAAGTAGAGGTGGAAATTATATTAGCGATGAAGAGATTTTAAAAAGTCAATATGAAACAACAATTAAAGATTGCAGACGAGAAATTAATATAATGCGTGATAGGATATATGATGCTTATATAAATAGGCCTAGACCTTACAACGATTAGTATTGATTTGGAAAAATACAACAATTAAGAAAGGGGTCTCTATATGCAAACTAGTAAAAAAATCGTTCCTGAATCATTTGTCTTTATTAATGGCATTCCATATTTTCGCTTAAAAGATGGTAGCATAGCTGTTGAGAAAGTAACAAAAGTTATAATAAACTCTTCGCTTGATGATAATGTTGAATTAATAACTTTGGATTGTGGCTCAAAGGAAGTAAATTTTTGGAAGATAGCTAACAAAATTTATGCACTAGCATCATCATCTTGCTTAACTATCGACAAAGATACTACTTTTATTGATTGTTACTATTCAAAAAATTATCCCGAAGGACATTATGTTAAATACATGTCCTCTGATAAATGCGGTATTATATATGTCAGTGAAACAGAAGTTAGCAGTGTTATATCTCATGAAATTGGCTACAAAGACATCTGCTTTGAGAATAATTTGTTTTATGCTGATTTAAAAGAAGGAAAAGACGGTTATCATGTTATTGGAGAATCAGGTAGATTGTTAGGTACTTTTTCCTCTAAATGCAGAAAATTAAACGGATATGTATTATTTTATGATGATAATAGTATTTTTATAAATTCTACTAAGTTTGATATTCCTGGTGGAATTTTATCAGTAGAGACTATACACACAGGTAAGTTTACATTTGTGAAAGTAATAAATAATAATGGAACTTATTATTATACGGAAAATCTTGAATATTTATTTGGTCCTATTAAAAATGATGATGAAATTTCTTTTAATACAGATAATTCTTGTTTTGTATTTGAAAGAGAAAAAGATTCTAAAGTTATTAAGAAGATATTTTATATTTATTTAACGAATAATAATCATATACGTCATGAAGTATTAACTAGTCAAAATGGTATAGGACTTTATTCATTTAAAATGAATGGATATAGTCAAGAGCTTAAGCATACCCTATTTTTTAGCGCCGATAACGTACTATACGTACTAGATGAGGAAAAAGATAACAAATTTATCCCCATAATTAAAGACGTAGATGCTACTAGATATATTATACATTGCAAAGAATATACTGGTCGTGGTCATATTTATTCAATAGTTGGCTATAAAGATAATGATACCCCTGTTTATATTGCTGATTATGATCAAGTTTATGGACGTATATATGACGAATTTGTAATTGAAAAAATTGAAGATGGTTACAAATATGACGTTACGGATGGTTACGAATATTCCTCCGCTAAAGAATCCAAACCTTCTCATATTTGCAAATACAAAACAGAAAATGAACTTTACGAGGCAATTTTCGTAATTGACTGTAACGGCAAAGTGATAATTTCAGTTCGAGGCAATAAATGTTACAAAAAGAAATATGCAAGCCGTGATGTTTATGTCATTGAAAATAATATAGGCGACATGAAAATTTATAGCAAAAAAGGTGCAAAATTAGCTTAATCTAAATATTTTACAAATATATTATAAGATTAAAATATAGCTAGCAACAAAATAGTTGCTAGCTATATTTTTAGTCATTGCTATCTAAAACTTTTTCAATTTTTTTATATTAATTGCTTGATACAAGTAACATATCATATACGTTTAAATCTACTGTATCTTCAATTCCTAAACTTTGTAATTCTTCTTCTTCATAATTTTCTACTATACACATATTGTCACTTGATATAACAATTTTAACAGGTATATTAGTATATTCTCCACCAGTAACAATAGTTACAAAATCATAGCCCTTCTCATCATTTCTATACATAGCATTTTTAGGTACTGCTTTTCCCTCAACACTTGTCCAAACAACTTCTACGTTTAAAGTCCTATTATCAACAAAATTTTCTATTGAATTACTAATACTAAAAATACTATAATTATACTCATCAGTTTCTATATTTTTTTCTAAAGTACAAGATATAGCCTCTAGTCCATTATCTGTCAACTTTATATTATACTTTCTCCCCTCTTTAATGTATTTATCATTTTCACCACGTTTTTCTTTTACTAATAAATAACATTTAAAATTGTCAATTATCTTTATTCCAAAATTATTTGTATTATTATTACTATAATGCAAAATTATATTATCTAAATCTGTTTCATTATATTTTAATATATCATTATAACTAATTACATTTTCTAGTCCATCAATTTTATATGTAACTATACCTGACCTTGTAGCATTTATACTATTTCCTAAATTCTTACTATTTTCTTCAAGACTTTCCCTTTGTTCAATAAGTTCACGTATCTTAGAACCCGCAGGGCTTAAATTTCCCAAAATAGATACTTTTTTATATGCCAAATCATCAATCTTTTTTTTATATTCTTGCATTTTAACATAAGAAGTAGTTTGTGTAGCCTCTTTAGTTAACTTTGAAATTTCATCATTTATATTATTAATATCATTTGAATATGTTTCTGGTAAATCTACTATTAACGTTTGAATTTCCTTATCTAACGCATCTACTTTAGCCAAATATTCATCATATTTATCATTTTTATATATTGCAATAATCTCGTTATTAAATACTCTCTTTCCCTGTTCAATAACAGGTATTGCAGATATATTATTATCAATAGAAATAACAGATTCGTCCTTTAAAACATAGCCAACTAAATCAGATATTTTTTCTACATGACCATTAACTACTGTATATGTTTTACTAGTATTTATATTATTGTATATAAGTAAAAAAAGCACAATAAATACAGTTACTCCACCAATAACTAATGTTTGTATATTATCTTTAAATATATGCTTTTTTCTTTTTACTTCTTTCATACATCCCACCTAATTACTTAAACGCTCTTTAATATAACTAACTTTCTCACTTATAGTCTTAGTTCCGTCAAGTAATATAACCTCTAACTTATTTTTAAAATATGTTTCCTGTCTTTTTGCATATTTTCTCGTTTCAAGTTTTAATTTAAGTATAACCTCATCTAAAGAAATCTCATGATTAAAATATGGGAAAAATTCTTTGTATCCTATTGCCTGCATACAAGTAACATCCTTTGGTAGATTCATATCATAAACCATTTTTGCTTCTTTTTCTAGTCCATCTTTTATCATAATATCTACTCTTTCATTTATTCTTTTATACAATGTATCTCGGTTATAATCTATATAAAAGACTTGAAAATTATATTTACTATCTTTTTTTAAATTTTTTAGTCTACTTTTTTCATCTTCAATATGTTCTGATTTTAATTTTTCAGAATTTTTGGCAATTTCTAAAGCTCGTATTACTCTTTTTAAATTGTTAGGATGAATTTCTTTTGCACTTTCTTTATCTACTTTTTCTAACATATTATACACATACATATTAGATTTTTCTTTTGCAAGGTCATATAGATACTTCCTATATTCCTCATCTATAGCCTCTTTATCAAAATTCATATCATATACAACAGAACTTACATATAGCCCTGTTCCCCCAACAATTATTGGTACTTTACCTTTTTTTATTATTTTATCTATTTCATCATAACACATTCTTTTAAAATCTGCAACACTAAACTTTTCTTGAGGCTCACAGATATCTATTAAATGATGTGGTATATTTTGCATTTCAGCCTTAGTAACTTTTGCTGTTGCTATATCAAGCCCCTTATATATTTGCATAGAATCAGCAGATATTATCTCACCATTTATATCTTTAGCAAGTTCTACTGAAAGGCTTGTCTTACCGGGATGCAGTAGGGCCTACAATACATATAACTAAACTTTTATCTTCATTTTTTTTATTATTCATATAACTTTTATTTCCTTAAAAATCTTCTTTCTATTTCATATTTTGAAATCTCATATGCAGTTGGTCTACCATGCGGACAAGTAAAAGGATTATCAAGTTTTACCATTTCATCTATTAAAGCAATTTGTTCTTTTACATCTAACCTCATATGTCCTTTAACAGCTGCTTTACAAGCAAGAGTAGCTATAAATCTAAACTCTTTTTCTGTAGTTTGAGTTTTACTTGCGCCAAGAAGTTCATCTAAAATATCCTTAAACATTGATTTATAATCTATATCATAACCAATATTTGGAACTCCTGATATTTTAACAGCATTATCTCCAAACTCCTCTAGTATAAATCCACTCTTTTCAAACATATCAAAATTTTCTCTTACTACATCCATTTCCTTTTGTACAAGTTCTACAAGCACAGGAATAAGTAACATTTGAGATTGTTTGTCTTTGCTATAATATGCTTCTTTTATTTGTTCATATAATAATCTTTCATGTGCTGCGTGTTGATCTATTATATACATTTTATCTTTAATCTGTATAATTATATATGTATCAAAAATTTGTCCTACATATTTATATTGCAAAGTATCATTTTCATTTTTAATTTCTTCTTGTGATACTGCCATATATTTTTCTTGTTGTGACTCATTTAGATTAATATTATTATTTAAGTTATTTTCTACATAACTATTTACAACGTTTTGATTATTATTCTCATTTATTTTTTCTTCATTTTCGTTTTTATTTAAACTAACAAAACTTCTTTCATCTTCTCTCTTTTCAGGAGTTTTATAACTACTTTCAACAGTTTGTGGCTTTATTTTTTCCTCTATAGCTCCAAAATCGTATTTTTTAGATGCATTTTCTTGTTTTATAACACCATTATTTATTAAATCATTAGAAATTCTATTAATATTTTCCACATTATCCACTTTTTTTATATTCGTAAATGGACTTGTATCTCTATTATGTGCCTCAAGGGTTTTAAGTATAGCATAATATATTGCGTCAAATACAGAAGATTCATCTGAAAATTTAACTTCAAGTTTCGCCGGATGTACGTTTACATCAATATTTGAAGGAGAAAGAGTTAAATTAATAACTATAAAAGGAAATTTATTTATAGCATATTTTTGTTCACAGGCTTTATCAATTGCAACATTTATAGTTTTATCTTTAATATATCTAGAATTTATATATGTAAATTGATGCATTCTAGTAGAACGAGAAATAACGGGAAGTCCTATCATTCCTTGTACTTTTATATTATTATATTCATATTCAATAGGTATTACATTATTATATATCTCTTTTCCAAATATATCATAAATAGTATTTTTTAAATCAGCACTTCCAGATGTTTGAATAACTATCTTACCGTTATTTATATATTTAAAACTAATATTTGGGTTTGCAAGTGCTGTCCTTATAATTACATCTTCTATATATCCAGCTTCTGTATGATCCTTTTTTAAGAACTTAAATCTAGCAGGAACGTTATAGAAAACATCATGTATTTCTATTTTAGTTCCGTGTTGTAGTTGCAAAAATCTCATTAGATACAATGTTTCCAGCCTCAACTTTAACACATCTTCCTACATCTTCATTTATATTTTTAGTAACAAGAGTAACTTTTGAAATAGCTGCAATAGAAGCTAAAGCCTCACCTCTAAAGCCCATTGAAGTTATACGTAATAAATCTTCCTCTTTTCTAATTTTACTTGTAGCGTGTCTTTCAAATGCAAGTTCAACATCATCTGAGGCAAACCCTTGCCCATTATCTACAACTTTTATATACTTTATTCCACCATTTTTAATTTCCACAGTAATTGCAGTAGCTTTAGCATCAATTGAGTTTTCAATTAATTCTTTTACAATGGAAGCCGGTCTATCTACAACTTCACCTGCTGCTATTTTATTTATAGTTTGATCATCTAAAAGTACAATACTACCCACTATATTTTCCCCCTTAAAAACATTAATATATTTTAAGTATCTTATCTATTTCAATGCTTGTTTTCTTAATAGCATCATTTATATATGACTCTACATCTTGTTTTGTTATAAACGTATTTTTATCAATATTTGAATCTTTCATAATAAATTGCTTATCTATTTTTTCTTTCATTTTTGCATCTAAACATATACCTTTTAATGAGTTTTTTATCTTTTCAATATCAAGTGAATATTTTTGAGCTAAATATTTATTTAAATTTGCATAATCACAATATATATCTTTAGAAAAATCTTTATCCGTTTTGGTTATTCCATATTGCAAATATTTAATTTTAGTTATATCATTTGCATCAGTTTTTGCATATTTACCTATATATTTATCAAACCACACTTTATCTTGAACTAAATGTGATATATAGCCAAGTGTCATCTCATCTTTAATATGTTCCTTGTTACTTTCTTCGTATTTTAAAACATTAGGTAATCTTTTTACACCAGACTCTTCTATTACTTGTTCTATATAATGTGTCTGCTCACGGGGTGCACCAGCCATTTTTAATAAATCTGGCTTTAGTGCACCTATTAAAAACTTATCTGAAAAATGATATTTTTCCTTTAATTTACTTGCAATACATAAATGCATTATTAATGATCCCATATATCTTACCTCTATTATATTTTTAATCTAATTTTTCTTTTAATTTATATAACACCTCTAAAGCGTCTTTTGGCGTTAATTCATCTAAATTAGTTTTTTCAAGTATTTTAGTTATTTCAGCCATTTTGTAATTAAACATATCTACTTGTATTTCCTCAGTTGTAATATTTTTTCTTTTTTCTCTTATTGTTTTTTTTGCAAGGTCAGTATTTTCTAGCTCTTTTAAAATTTGTTTTGCCCTTGTTAATACCTGCTTACTTATACCAGCAAGTTTTGCAACATAAATTCCATATGATTCATCTGCACCACCGGGAGTTATTTTCCTTAAGAATATAACCTCATCGCCTTTTTCTTTTACATCTACCGAATAATTTTTTACCCCATCAACATTTTGCTCAAGTTCAATTAATTCATGATAGTGTGTTGCAAACAATGTTTTTGCGCCAAGTTTTTCGATATTTGCAACATATTCTACTGTTGCCCAAGCTATTGCAAGTCCATCATATGTTGAAGTTCCTCTACCAATTTCATCAAGTATTATTAAGCTATTTTTTGTGGCACTTTCTAGTATATTTGCTAGTTCTTTCATCTCTACCATAAATGTTGACTGACCCATTGCAAGGTCATCTGAAGCACCTATTCTTGTAAATATTCTATCTACAATTGATATATCAGCACTTTCACATGGTACAAAACTTCCTATTTGTGCCATATATGTAATAATAGCTACTTGCCTCATATATGTAGATTTACCAGCCATATTAGGTCCTGTAATTATTAATAATCTATCAGTTGTATTATTTAAATATGCATCGTTTGGTATAAACTCTTCATTTTTTAATGCCTTTTCTACAACTGCATGTCTACCATTTACAATTTTTATTTCACCAGTATCTATCATATTTGGTTTTACATAGTTATTATCATTTGCAACTTTTGCAAATGAGCAAAGTACATCAAGAGTAGATATAACATCAGCAGTTCTTTGTACTCTTATTATTTCATTTGCAACTTTTTGCCTAATTTCACAAAATAGTTTATATTCTATATCTACTAATTTATCTTTTGCACCAAGTATTTTATCTTCTATTTCTTTTAGTTCTTCTGTTATATATCTTTCAGCACCTGCAAGTGTTTGTTTTCTTATATATCTATCTTCTGGCACTTTATCTTTATATGAATTTGTTACTTCTATATAATATCCAAATACTCTGTTATATCCTACTCTTAGCCATTTACCATTTATGCCAGTTCTTTGTTTTTCCTTTGCTTCAAGTTCCATTAGCCAGTTTTGTCCCTCAGTTGAAGCCTCTCTATATTCATCTACTTCACTATTAAATCCACTTTTTATTATTCCGCCCTCTTTAATAGTTATACCTGCATCTTCAACAATTGATATATTTATTAAATTATATAAATCTTCAAGTGTATCTAGCTCTTCAAGAAGTTCCTTAAAATAATTATTACCAGTTCCATTTACAACATTTTCAAGTATATTTTTAATACGAGGTAATTTTTCAAATGAATTTTTAAGTGATATCATTTCCCTTGCATTTGCGCTTGTTCCAACTACCTTTGATATTAATCTTTCTATATCATATACACTTTTTAATACTTCCTCTAAATCATCTCTTAATATATTATTATTAACTAATACCTCCACAGCATCTTGCCTTTTTATAATATCTTGTTTATTTAAAAGTGGTGCTTCAAGCCATTTTCTTATCTTTCTTCCACCCATAGCTGTTAGTGTATTATCAAGTACCCAAAGCAAACTTCCTTTTTTAGTTTTTTCTCTATTTGATTCTAATATTTCAAGATTTTTTCTTGTTGCAATATCAAGTTGCATATATTTTTCTATTTCATATATTTTAATATTATTAATTTGATTTATACTTGTTTTTTGTGTTTCTTCAATATAATTAAATAGCAAGTTAGATGCTACATATTGTATGTTATTTAGGTTAATATTTGTAGTATCAATTATATTTTTTAACACATTATTTTCTTCTTCATTTTTATATGTAGTAATATATATATTATATACTTTTTCTATCTCATTTATTAAAGCATTATTTTGTCTATTAATTTCATCTATTACTATTTCAGCTGGTCTAATCCTAGATATTTCATTTATTAATTTTATATTTATATCTATGCCAGAAACATTAGAAACTAAAAACTCACCTGTTGATACATCACAAAAAGCAATTGCAGCCATAGTATTTTGCACTAATATACTTGCAATATAGTTATTTTTCTTTTCATCAAGCATTGTAAGTTCTGTTATTGTACCAGGAGTTACAATTTTAACCACATCTCTTTTAACTATACCTTTTGCTTCTTTTGGGTCTTCTAATTGTTCACATACAGCAACTTTATATCCTTTTTCTACTAATTTTGGTATATATGTATTTATTGCATGATGTGGTATACCACACATAGGAGCTCTTTCATCTAAACCACAATCTTTTCCTGTTAATGTAAGTTCAAGTTCACGACTAACTGTTATTGCATCATCAAAAAACATCTCATAAAAGTCGCCTAATCTATAAAATAAAATGCAATCTTTGTACTGCTCTTTAGTGTCTAAGTACATTTGCATCATTGGTGTTACTGCCATATTCTATCTCTTCTTTCCTCTAATTTTTATATCCTTATTATATCAAAAAAAAAGACAAAATACAACAAAATATTTTCTTAAAACTTAGCTTATTATATCATCCCTATATTTACAAGTATAATTGCAGTAACTGTTGCAACAAAATCTGCTATAAGTCCTGCAATAAGTATGCCTCTTACCTTTTTAATTTTTACTGCTCCTAAAAATACTGTAACTGTATATAACGTTGTTTCATTTGCACTCATTATAATTGATGCCATTTTACCTGCTATACTATCTGGTCCACAAGTTTTAAAAATATCCATTGCAACAGACATTGAAGCTCCTCCAGATAATGGTCTAAGCAAACATAATGGAAGTATCTCACTTGGAATATTAAACTTATTTAGTAATTGTCTTATTGGAAGTAAAATAACATTAATTGCTCCTGTACTTCTTAAAAGACCAATAGCTATTGTTATTGCTAGAATATATGGAAAAATTGTATATACAATTTTTAACCCCTCCATTACCCCATCTATAAATAGCCTAAATACATCTTTCTTTTCTCTTATAGCTATAACTAAAACTAAAAGTATAAAACATGGTATAATTGCATCAATAAAATAATTTAACATTTATTTCCTCTTACATCTTTCTATTTAAAATTTTAATTGTTACAAGCCCTACAATAAGTGCAATAACAGTAACAATCCATACAGGTACAATTATTGCGGAAGGATTGTTCGAGCCGTATAACGCACGCATAGCAATCATACTAGTTGGTATTAGTTGTAATGAGGCAGTATTAATTAAAACAAATGTTGCCATATTATCACTTGGTAGAGCCTTTACAGGATTTACTTCTTGCAACGCTTCCATTGCCTTTATTCCATTAACTGTTGATGCGTTTCCAACACCTATAACATTTGTAGCAATATTCATACTCATATATTCAAGAGATTTATCACTTAACTCTTTTTTATCAAATATTTTATATAAAATTTTTTTAAATGACATTGCAAATTTTTTTATAGCAGAAGTGTTTTCAAAAATATTAAAGATCCCACTCCAAAAGCAAGTCATTGCAATTAAAGATATGATATTTTCTATTCCATTTTGACCGCTTTCCATAATACTTGTTATTATATTACCAGACGTTCCCATACATAGTGCAACTATTATGCTAATAGCTATCATAAAAGTCCATATTTTTGACATACTATCACCCAAATCTTATTTTAAATATATGAAAAAATTTTTTAATATATTCTATATGCATATATTTAAAAATATTTTAATATAATGTGTTATCTAGGAAGTGATAGATTTTGAAAGGTTATAGATTAAATAGTGATAAAGAATATGTTGAAAAAATAGTAAATGGAATTTTAAGAAAAAATGGACATTGTCCATGTAGAGTAAAAGAAGATGATACAACACTTTGTCCTTGTGATGAATTCATAAAAGATGGTATTTGTAAATGTAATTTATTTGTTAGAAAAACAAAATGAGAGGTTTCCCTCCCATAATTAATCATAAATATCTTTTAATACCTTGCTTAAATGTCTGCTTTGTTTTCTTGATTTAACTATTTCACCATAATTAAAAAATACTTTAACAAATAACTTAGCAAAAGCATTAATTAATATTACTAAAATAACTGCTTTAAAAAATATCCCTATAATTCCAAAAGGACTAGTTACTGCGTTTACTGAATTAAGTCCTTTATTAACATCTGTTAGGTTACTAAAAAGTTCTGTAGATTTAGTTTTTAACTCTTCCACCTTCCCTAATATTTCAGTTGTTGCGGTATCAATAGTTTCATTATACTTTTTTATTTCAGCAGCATATGTATTTGAAGTAAATATAACTGATAATATTAATGTTATTACTATAACGATTTTAAACTTGCTCATATCTAGCTATCTCCTTTTTATGTTTGACATAAATATTATATCATATTTTTTAAATTTTTCAATAGATTTACATAAAAAAGTGGCATTTTATAAAAATTTTTAAATATTATTGAGAAATTTTATTAAAACGTTGTATAATTGTATTATATTACAAAAGATAAATGTGAGGTGTCAAAATGTTAATACTAGAAATAGCAACTGTATTAATTTTGGTAATAATTATGTCCTATTTTAATGCAATTGAAACGGCATATTCTTCTGTAGATTTAAATAAATTAAATTTTAATGATATAAACGACAAGAAAAAATTAACTAGGTTAAAAGTGATTATAAAGAAAAAAGGATTTTTTATTTCTGCTATTAAATCATTAATTACATTTTGTGAGCTATGGCTTAGTGCTTTAATTGTTGAAATTGTAGCCATGCCATTATACAGAAAACTGATTGTTGACATGAAAATTCACTCTTCTATTCTTTATATTATAAAATACGTAATTATATTAGTTGTTACAATACTACTTAGCTATTCACTATATATTTTTGCAACTACTATACCTAAAACAATTGCTATAAAAAAGAAAGATAAAATTATAAAAGATAATATAAACGCTGTATATATTATTCCATATATATTTGCTCCAATATCAAAAGTTATGATTTTTACAGAAAAAGTCATATTATTGTTATTTAAAGTAAAACGTAAAGAAGAAATTTCATATAAAGATAGTGAAATGAAAGAAACTGTAGAAGTTAGCAAAGAGCTTGGTATAATTAGTAAAAAAGATAGTCTTGTAATATCTAATTATTTAAAGTTAGATGAGTTAACAGCAGAAGATATTATGATACCAATTGAAAATGCTACTATGATTGATATAAATAGTTCAAAAAATGAAATTAAAAATACTATAATTAATTATGGATATACTAGAATTCCTGTATATGATAATGATAAGAGAAAAATTATTGGAATAATAAACACAAAAAATGTTTTAAAAAGTATATTAAGTCATGAAAAAATTTCTACTACTACCTATTTAAAAGATTGTATGAAAATATCTCCTGGGAAACGTATTGACCTATTATTTGGTGAAATGCTAAAGCAAAAAGAACATATGGCAATAGTTATAAAAGAAAAAGATATTGCTGTTGGGATTGTTACAATGGAAGATATATTTGAGGAGATTGTTGGTGGAAATATAGAAGATGACTTTGAAAAATATAATATTCATGAATAATTAATTAAATTATAATAATAAAAAATAAAGGTAAAGATAAAATCAAATTCTTCATCTTTATTTTTTTATATTAATTTATTATTTTTACCTATCATTATATATATCACTTAAAAAATATAAATAATACTTGCAATTCCTACCTATTAAGTAGTATAATAATTATATGGAGGCGATTAGTTTGAAAATCTCTACAAAAGGAAGATATGCTTTAAGAGTTATGGTAGATCTTGCTATAAATGATAATGGTAATTTTATATCTTTAAAAGATATTGCAACAAGGCAGGAAATATCAAATAAATACCTTGAACAAATTATTGCACTTTTAACCAAAGCAGGATTTTTAGAAACTGCTAGAGGCAATAATGGTGGATATAAACTTGCAAAAGCACCTAATGAATATATAATTGGCGATATATTAAGGGCAACCGAGGGAGATTTAACTCCAATATTTTGCCTGACAGGTGAAAATATTTGTAGTAAACAAAAAAATTGTAAAACATATAGTTTTTGGAAAGGCTTAGATGATACTATAAATAATTATATAAATAGTAAAACACTACAAGATTTAGTTTAATCAACTGAGTTTTGCTAATTCCTATTGACTTACTAGGATATATATGATATAATTCCTAGTAGTTTGATAGGAGATGATTTAATGAATACAATATATTTAGATAATAGTGCAACAACTAAAGTAGATGAAGAAGTTGTAAAAGCTATGTTACCATATTTTTCATTACACTATGGTAATCCCTCTTCAATTTATACATTAGGAAGAGAGAACAAAAAAGTAATCGAAGATGCACGTGAAAAAATCGCAAAAATTTTTTCTTGCAATTCTAATGAAATTTATTTTACCTCTTGTGGTAGTGAAAGTGATAACACAGCTATTAAAGGTATTGCATATGCAAATAGAAATAAAGGAAATCATATAATAACTTCAAAAATTGAACATCCAGCTGTACTTGAAACTTGCAAACAATTAGAAAAAGAGGGGTTTGAAGTAAGTTATATTGATGTAGATGAAAATGGACTTGTTAAATTAGATGATTTACAAAAGACTATTACCCCCTCTACTATCCTTATATCTATTATGTTTGCCAATAACGAAATTGGAACAATTGAACCTATAAAAGAAATTGGTAAGATTGCTCATAAAAATAATATATATTTTCATACTGACGCTGTACAAGCCGTTGGAAATATACGAATCAATGTTAATGAATTAAATATAGATAGCCTTTCTCTTTCCGCACATAAATTTTATGGACCAAAAGGGGTCGGTGCGTTATATATTAGAAAAGGAGTAAAATTTGAAAAATATATAACAGGTGGACATCAAGAAAGAAATAAACGAGCTGGTACTGAAAATGTTCCGGGTATTGTTGGACTTTCAAAAGCATTAGAACTTGCATACGAAAATTTAGATGAGCATAACCAAAAAATTAAAGCATTAAGAGATTATTACATAGAACAAGTTGAAAAAAGGATACCATATATTAAAATAAATGGCGATAAGAATAAAAGACTTCCCGGAAATAGTAATATTTCCTTTAGATTTATTGAAGGTGAGGGGCTTCTTTTAAATCTTGATTTAAAAGGAATCTGCGCTTCAAGTGGTAGCGCTTGTACTTCTGGCTCTCTTGATCCATCCCATGTTTTACTTGCAATAGGTTTACCTCATGAAATCGCACATGGTTCTTTGAGAATTTCTATAGGTAAATACAATACTAAAGAAGAAATTGATTATGTAATTGATAATTTAGTAGAAATTGTAAGTAGATTAAGAGATATGTCACCTTTATGGGAAGAATTTATCGAAAAGGAGGAGAAAAAATAATGGAATATTCAAGAAAAGTTGTAGAACATTATACTTGCCCTAGAAATGTTGGCAAAATAGAAAATGCCTCTGGTGTTGGCGAAGTTGGTAATCCTGTTTGTGGGGATATAATGAAAATGTATATAAAAGTTGAAAATAATATTATTGTAGATGTAAAGTTTAAAACTTTTGGATGTGGAGCTGCAATTGCTACTAGTAGTATTTCAACTGAAATGATAAAAGGGAAAACTTTAGAGGAGGCTTTAGAGTTAAAAAATACAGATGTTGTTAATAGCTTAGGTGGTCTACCTCCTGTTAAATTACATTGTTCCGTTTTAGCTGAAGAGGCAATACACGAAGCAATAGCAGATTATTACAGAAAAGAGGGAAAATTAACCGAAGAAGAAATTACTAAAAAATGTAAATTAAAAGAAAAAAATTGTGAAAGTTGTGAAAATTAATTATGAAAAAAAGAGTATTATTAGGAATGAGCCGGTGGCGTTGATAGTAGCGTATCAGCTATATTATTAAAAGAGCAAGGATATGAGGTAATTGGTGTTACAATGAAACTTTTTGAAAGTAATGAAAAAGGTGGCTGTTGTGGCTCATCTCAAACTGCAGATGCTAAACGAGTATGTGATGCTCTAGACATACCTCACTATACTATAAATTTTAAAAAAGATTTTAATAAATATGTTATAGATGATTTTATACAAAGTTACAAAAATTGCAAAACGCCTAATCCTTGTATTGAATGTAATAAATATTTAAAGTTTGGTGCTATGTATAAAAAAGCATTAGAACTTGACTGTGATTATATTGCAACTGGGCATTATGCAAAAGTTGAATATGATGAACATTACAAAAAAAATGTTTTAAAAAAAGCTAATGCTATAACAAAAGATCAAACTTACTTTTTATATAGCATACCTTCATATATTCTTGATAAAGTAATCTTTCCACTGGGGAATTTTTCTAGTAAAGACGAAATTCGAGAAATTGCAAGAAAAAATAATTTATTAGTTGCAAACAAACCAGATAGTGAAGATGTTTGTTTTATCCCAGATGGCAATTACAAAAAGTTTTTAGAGGAAAATTCTAATATTAAGAGTAATCCTGGAAATATAAAAAATAAAAGTGGAGAGATTCTTGGTACACATACAGGATTATATAAATATACTATTGGGCAAAGAAAAGGACTTGGAATTTCTAATACTACTCCATTATACGTTACTAACTTTGACAAGGATAAAAACGAACTGCTTGTAGGAGATGAAAAAGAATTATATTCTAAAGAGTTTTTTGTTTCAAATATAAATCTTTTATTATTTGATAAATTAGATGAACCTTTAGATGTAGATGTAAAAACTAGATATTCCGTTAAATCACATAAAGCCACAATATATCAAGATAATGATACTATAAAAGTAATTTTTAAAGAGCCTCAAAGAGCAATTACAAAAGGTCAATCTGCTGTATTTTATATTAATGATATAGTTGTTGGTGGTGGAAAAATTATATAATATTGCAAATATTAAAAGCATTTATTTGATATATAATCTTATAAATGCTTTTATTTTTTTACTATTCATTTGTTATTATTAATACTTTCTCTTTATATGATTTTTTTAAAATAAATAATGATATAATTGCAGTTAAAACTTCAGAAATAGGCAAAGCCCACCACACTAAAGTTTCCACACTATTACATAATGTAAATAAATAGGTTATTGGTAATACAAATACTACTAATCTAAGTAAAGAAATTATTAAAGGTCTTAATGCATAGCCTAGTGATTGTAATATTCCTTGTATAGAAACTGAAAATCCCATAAAGATATATCCAATACTTGAGATTCTTAAAGCTACTATACATATTTCTATAATTTTATTTGTACTTTCACCTGTTAAACCAAATAAACAAGCTATTGGCTTTGCAAATATTTCAAATATACAAGTTAATATAAAAGTTACAATTATAGTATCTATAATTCCATATTTGATACAAGAATCTATTCTCTTTTTGTCTTTTAGACCATAATTAAATGATAATATAGAAATTATTGTATTTGATAAACCAAATGCTGAAAATAACACTATTTGTTGTATCTTATAATAAATTCCAAATGAGCCAACTAGCACAACTGGATCAGCTTTTGACAGTCCAAGTATAGCATTCATTCCTGCCATCATAACTGAAAGTAATGCCTGCATTAGAGCTGCTGATATTCCTATGTTATAGATAGCTTTTATTAATTCTAATTCTGGTTTAATATATTTTAAATTGCCATTTATTTCTTTGTTAAGTTTATAATGAAATATCATAGCAATAATTAAAGATACAAATTGCCCTATAATTGTAGCCCACGCAGCACCTGCTACTCCTGATTTTAGTGGATATATAAATACATAATCTAAAACAATATTTGTAAGTGCACCTGATATTTGTGCTATTGTTGAAAGCATTGTTTTTCCTGTAGATTGCAAAAATCTTTCATATACAGTATATCCAATAGCTCCTAAGGATAAAGAAGAGCATATTTGCAAGTATGTGGTTCCCATAGATATAACTTTTTGATTTGAATTTGCAAAAAGCGATATAAACCATTTTGCACCAAAAATTCCAAATAACAAAAATACAAAGTATATACATATACTTAAAAATATTCCATTACCTGCTACTTTATTTACTTTTTCAACATTTTTCTCACCTAGACTTTTTGATAATAAAGCATTTAGCCCAACTCCTGTACCAACTCCAATTGCTATAATTAATATTTGTATAGGAAATGCAAGTGTTAATGCTTGATTTGCAATAGCACCATCTTCTCCCATATTGGTAACAAATATACTATCAACTACATTGTAAAGCGCTTGTAATACCATAGAAACTATCATAGGTAGCCCCATTTTCCAAATTAGTTTTTTTATAGGTTCCTTTTCCATTTTATTAACATTTTGTTCACACATTAAAAATACCTCCTAGTATAAAGACAAAAAAATAGCGCATAATCTATTAAAAGCTGGATTTACGCCTTTAGTAGACTACACACTATTTAAATATTATTTCTTTATTTAATATTATAATATAATTTTTAAATTTATGTAAGAATTTTTTTACTTTTTAACAAAAATGTAAAAAAATATGTAATATATAAATTAATGGTGCGCCCAAAGGGAGTCGAACCCCCAACCTTCCGGTTCGTAGCCGAATGCTCTATCCAGTTGAGCTATGAGCGCACATTAATATTATACATTAATTTTGCTTATTTTTCAATAAAATAAGATTATTTTTATCTATTTTATAGAAAATTTCTACTTTATATGCTATAATAATTATATTAAAGAATGCCTCTGTAGCTCAGTGGATAGAGCAGCAACCTCCTAAGTTGTTGGTCGGACGTTCGATTCGTCTCAGGGGCACCAGATAGATACCAAACTCGAACTTTTTAAATTATTTGATAAGTTCGAGTTTTAATATTTTCTAATTTATGATAAAATTATTTCATAACTAATGGGGGTAAATATGAAAAAAGAGTTAATTAAAACAGAAATAAATGTTAATAACAATAAAATAGGTATTTTAAGAATTGGTAATACCGACTATATATCATTAACTGATTTAGCAAAATATTCTAATCCTGAAAATCCTGCAAATGTGATAATACATTGGATGAGTAATAAAGGAACATTTGATTATATAGGATTATGGGAACAATTAAATAATGAAGTTGGATATTCATCATTTACTTTAAGCCCCAAAAGATGGATTGATAGGACAAATGCCATAGGAATATATTCTAAAGGAGGAAAATATAGCATAGGAACATTTGCTCATCCTGATATAGCATTTGAATTTGCTAGTTGGTTAAGTCCTACTTTTAAATTATATTTGATTAAAGAATTTGAAAGATTAAAAAAGAATGAAGCATATCAAGAGAAAATTGAATGGCATGCTAATAGAGTTTTAGCTAAAACGAATTATTTAGTCCATACAGATGCCATAAAAAATTATATTGTGCCAACCTTAACAGAAAAGCAAAAACAATTTGTGTATGCAGAAGAAGCTGATGTTTTAAATGTTGCTTTATTTGGAATGACAGCAAAAGAATGGAGAGAAAATAATCCAGAGTTAGCTAAAGAAGGAAATATTAGAGATTACACCGATTTAGTACATTTGGT
>CANRQA010000010.1 GCA_947632635.1 uncultured Clostridia bacterium
CCATATACTCATGGATATTATAAGGTAACTGAAAGAGTAGGAGAGGCTTTTAAAGATGGATTACAACTAAAAAAATAATAATATAGAGTATAGGACGACAGATAGTTTGAAAATTATCTGTCTTTTATGTTATAATTATCTTGACAAATTATAATTTGTGTGAGTTAAATAATAGTAATTTGTAGAGGTGATAAATATATGTATTATATAAATGAAGGAAAAAGGGATATATTAATAATTCCAAAATTTAAAAATATTAAAATAATTCAAGATGTAAGAAAAAAATATGATGAGTTATTTGATATAATTGCACCTCATATAACTTTAGCTTTTCCTTTTAAAAGGGATATTTCTAATGAAAAATTAAAGGAACAATTGTTAGAGATAGTAAAGAATATTATGCCCTTTAAGATAAAATGTAAAGGGATAACATTAAAAAAAGATGAAAAGGCTAATACTTATTATATTTTTTTAAATATAATAGAGGGAAAAGAAATAATAAACAAAATAAATCAAAAAATTTATCAAAAAATATTAAATGATATAGATATAAGAAAATATAATTATGAACCTCATATAACTCTTGGTAATACAAATAATGCTAATGAGAAAATAGAAATAAATGAAGAATTTGAAACTATAGTAAATAGTATTGTAGTAGAACGAATAGGTAAAAATGAGGAATCTATTATAGAATTTGAAATTTATTTATAATAACAAATTACAATTTATATGATTAAGATTATCAAGAAAATTTGATAATCTTTTTCTATATCTTGACAACTGTATATAATCTGTATATAATGTATATATACAAGTGAGGTGGACTATGGAAATTATAATCAGTAACTCAAATGATATTCCTATTTATGAACAAATTAAAGAACAAATAAAAGTTAAAATAGTTTCTAATGAACTAAAAGAAAATGAATTATTACCTTCCATAAGAACTTTAGCTAAAGAGCTTCGTTGTAGTGTTATAACAACAAAAAATGCTTATGAAGAATTAGTAAAAGAAGGTTATTTAAAAAATGTTCCATCTAAGGGTTTCTATGTTGCTAAAATAAATAAAGATGTCGCTTTAGAAGAACAATTAAATAAGATAGAAGAACTTATGGATAAAGCAGTCGCTATTGCCAAAATGAATAATATAACCAAGAAAACGCTAAATGAGATATTAAGTATATTGTATGAGGAGGATAAATAGAAATGGAAAATATTTTAGAAATTAAAAATCTTTGTAAAAAATATGATAACTTTGAGTTAAAAAATATAACATTTGAATTGCCAAAAGGTATGATAATGGGATTTATAGGTGAAAATGGCGCTGGAAAAACTACAACCATAAAAGCTATACTAAATATTATTAAATCATATAGTGGTGAAATTGAAATTTTTGGATTAGATAATCGTAAAAACGATAAAGAAATAAAAGAAGATATAGGAGTCGTTTTAGATGATATGTTCTTCCCTGAAATTCTTACACCTAATGATATAAATAATACAATGCAAGGTATTTATAAAAATTGGGATACTAAAATGTTTAATGATTATTTAAAAGAATTTTCATTATTACCTAATAAACAAATTAAAACTTTTTCTAAAGGTATGAGAAAAAAACTAGAAATTGCAACTTGTCTTTCTCATCACCCTAAGCTTTTAATATTAGATGAGCCAACATCGGGACTTGATCCAGTAGCTAGAGCAGAAATAATTCAAATATTTCAAAGCATACTAGAAAAAGATGATTGTTCTATTTTACTTTCTAGTCATATTACTGCTGATTTAGAACATATTGCTGATTATATAACTTTTATAAATAACGGAGAAATTGTTTTATCTAAAACTACTAATGAATTATTAGATAAATATGGAATAGTAAAATGTACGGAAAAAGAGTTTAAAGATATTGAAAAAAAAGATTATATTAAGTATAAAAAATCAAAATATGAATATGAGGTATTAGTTCCTAATAAAAAAGAATTTAAAACCAAATATAATATTTCTGTAATTGATAAAATAACTTTAGATGACCTTATGGTTTTAATGATTAAGGGGGAAGAATAATGATAGGATTTATAAAAAAAGATTTAGCAATGATTAAAAGTAATTTTAAATTACTAGGAGTATTAATTATTGTATATGCTATATTGGGTTTAATGGATAAAATGGATATATCATTTATCTTACCATTTATGTGTGTAATGATAATGATTTCATCATTTAGTTATGATAATTATAATAAATGGGATGCTTATTCTATTTCATTACCTAATGGAAGAAAAAATAGTGTAAAATCTAAATACATAACAACAATTTTGATGACTTTTATTGTTTCTATAATCACAATTATTTTATCTTTCATTATTTCGTATGTTAATACCAAAACTATTAACTATGAGCAAATATTAGTAACAATGTTTGGTGTGATATTTGGGACATTATTGATTTTAACTATTATGTATCCGATTATTTATAAATTTGGTGTTGAAAAAGCAAGAATTGGTATCTTTTTACTGGTATTTGGTATTGTCATTATTGGTAGTTTACTTGCAAATTATGTGGATTTATCAAATATTTTTAAATTTTTAGCCTTTTTAGAAGATTATTTAATAATAATTTTAATAATAGTAGCGATTATTATGGTTTATGTATCTTATAAAATATCAGAGAAAATATTTAGTAAAAAAGAATTTTAGGAGTAAAAAATAAGTATGCAAATTACAATTTTTGTGAGTTGGATAAATAGTAATTGTGGGTTATATACTCAATGTATAAGTGTTGAAAAATAGCTATGTAAAAGCATAGGCTATTTTTTTATTGAAAAAAATATAAAAAAGTATTGACATTGTGTCAGAAGTAGTATATTATAATACTGACAAAGTGTCAGAAAGGTAGGGATAAATAATGAATCGTTTTGAAGAAAGTAAAGATGTTTTTAGCAAATTATTTGGAGAATTGCCAGATGCAAATAAAGAAACAGACCACGAACTTATGGAGATTTTGAGGAGGTTTATATTTGGAGATGTATTTCATAGTAGTGATGAAATAGATATGAAGGAAAGAGAGTTAATTACAGTAACAATTTTAGCAATATTACAAACCTTACCACAATTATCAGCTCATATAAATGCAGCATTAAATGTAGGAGCTACACCTATTGAAATAAGAGAAACTATTTATCAGTTAGCACCTTTTATAGGTTTTCCAAGAACATTAAATGCAGTAAGTAACATGAATGAAGTTTTTAAATCAAGAGAAATTAAATTACCATTAGAAAACATGGGAACAGTAACAGATGAAACAAGATATGAAAAAGGATTTGAAATTCAAAACCCAATATATGGAGATGAAATAAAAGAAAAATATCCAGATGTTCCAGAAATACCAAAATATTTAACAGAATTTGGTTTTGGAGATTTTTATACAAGAAAAGGATTAGATATAAAAACAAGAGAATTACTTGTATTAGTTGGCTTAACAACAATGAGAGCAGATACTCAAATAAAAGCTCATGTACTTGGAAATATAAGATTGGGAAATTCAAAAGAAAAATTATTAGCTACAATGTTACAATGCTTGCCTTATATAGGATTTCCAAATACAATGAATACGATTAATATTATAAAAAGCATATAGAGGTGAGAAAAATGGAAGTAAAATCAGCAGATGAAAGAAAAGATGAAATTATAAATGCTTGTGAAGAATTATATAGGATAAAAAGTTTTAAAGAAATAACACTAAAAGATATAAGTGAAAAAACTACATTTTCAAGACCTTCTATATATAACTATTTTCAAACAAAAGAAGAAATATTTTTAGCTCTTTTAAAAAGAGAATATGAAAAATGGCTAAAAGATTTAGAAGATATATATATTAAAAATGACAAATTAGAAAAACAAGAATTTGCAAAACAAATTGCTTTAAGCATTGAAAAAAGAGAACAGTTATTAAAACTACTTTCAATGAACTTATACGATATGGAAGAAAATAGTCGTATGGAACAATTAGTGGATTTTAAGAAAAGTTTTGGTGCAACATTAAAATCAATAAAAAGGCTTTTGGATAAATTTTTTAAAAATATGAATGAAGAAGAAAAAGAAAAATTTATCTTTTCATTGTTCCCATTAATGTACGGAATATATCCATATACTCGTGCTACAGACAAACAAAAAGAAGCTATGAAAAAAGCAGAAGTTCCATTCAAGTTCTTTTCAATATATGAAATGGTTTATGAAAGTATAATAAAGTTGTTATAAATTAATAAACCTTATATACATATTATACGAGGAGTGTGATTATATGGCTACAACAAAAGAGTATAGAGATTTTGTATTGGAACAATTAAGTTTATTAGACACCATTACTTGTAAATCAATGATGGGAGAATATTTACTTTATTATAATGGAATATTATTTGGTGGAATATATGATGATAGATTACTTGTTAAAATAGTAGATAGTAATAAAAAATATAATATGCAGAAATCTATTCCTTATGAAAATGCTAAACCTATGTATTTAGTTGGTGATGTAGATGATCAAGAAACATTAAGAGATATAGTATTAGATACTTGCAAGGATTTATCAATTAAAAAGTAATCAAATTGATATAAAAATCTAAATGCAACTAAAAGTTGGTAGTTTAAAATTACTTTCACATATATAACTTAATGTGAGAAGAAGGTACTATATATGAAATTTGGAGATAATTTAAAAAAGTAATAATAAAAGAGAAAAAAGTTGATACAGTTATTGCAAGTCGAATTTGCCAATAGCAGGGTGTTCAATAAATACCTATTATAATCAATTATTTCTATACGAGAAAATTAGACAATCATCAAAAAATAAATAGAAAGACAAATTGCAATTAAAAAAGAACAAATTAATGTTGAAATTACTTTGTTCTTTTGTTATAATTATTAAAAAATATAGTAATCTTTCGTGGCTTGTGATATACTATATGTAAAGAAATGGAGATGATATTCATGATGCATGAATTTGTAACATATTCAGATGGAACACTAGTTGTTTCTTCAGATATGAGAAAAAAAGAAAATGGAGAAGAATATCTTATTGTTTGCTTTGAAAGACCAACAGAGCATGGATTCGATACTGTAATATTTGAATTACCATCATATAATATTGTGAAACAAGATGGAAATTATAGTAAAAAAGAAATAGATGTTTTTAGAAGTGTTGTTGAAAGAGGAGCAAGTTATTTCTTTGAAGTAGCTAAAAAAGGAGGTATTCAAAGTGCCTAATTTATTTAGTTACCTTGGTTATACAGTTTTTTTCTGGGCAAATGAAAATGGGGAGCCAATACATGTACATATTTGCAAAGGAAACCCACGGCTCAAATGCAACCAAAGTTTGGTTAACAAAAAGTGGCGATTGTATATTGGCTAATAATAATAGTAGAATTCCAGAACATGATTTAAATAAACTACTAAAATCAATAAGATATAATTTTTTCTATATTATTTCTGAGTGGAAGGTATTTTATGGAGTGGATGAAATTAGCTTTTATTGTTAATCGAAATAGTAAATTTGCATAAATATGTATTGGCTTTATTTACTTAATGAAATTGGTAATTTTTATATTTTGTTTATGTAAGAAATCCATATTATAAATCACGAGTTACAATGTATAGTCTATCTTCAAATGTAGTAGATTGTCTTGCATTTTGTACTAAAAAGCCAGAGCCAAAGCTAAAATATTTAGATGAATTAGATGTATATAAACAATATTGGTTTGTTACAATATCACAAATAATAAGGCTTATACCTGAGTGTGCTTGGAATAGCATAATAAAAAAGAATGTATATAATAAATGGAAATACTCCGATAAATCATAAAAAAGAAGTTGTATAAATTACAATTTATATTAGTAAAATAAATAGTAAGTTAGGGGAGCGTTTTATGGATATAAAATTCGAATATTCAATTTCTAGTGATGAATTCCTTGAAGCAGTTGAATCTGTTGGCTGGAAAACTTATTCACACGAGCAA
This sequence comes from uncultured Clostridia bacterium, assembly GCA_947632635.1. Classification (GTDB taxonomy): domain Bacteria; phylum Bacillota; class Clostridia; order TANB77; family CAG-465; genus CAG-465. The sequence continues at coordinate 6,014 of CANRQA010000010.1, forward strand.
ATAGATATAGCTTTAAATAATACAATGTATATGGTAAAGGCATCAGTAAATGGTAAACTGGCGGGAATAGGAAGAGTTGTTGGAGATTTTAGTATTGTTTGTATGCTAAGTGATATATGCGTAAAACCAGAATTTCAAGGAAAAGGAATTGGACTAAAAATAGTAAATGAATTAAAAAGATTAATCGAAGATGGTGTTAAAGAGGGAGAAAAAATGCAAATAGAGTTAACGCCGACTGCTGGTAAAGAAGAATTTTATAAAAAAGCAGGTTTTAAATATAAGCCTGATGTTATAACAGGAATGTATTTATGGATAAAAAAGTAAAGGAAAAATGGAAAATAACAAAGACTATTTACAATTTGTATAATAGATATTATGTAAATAATATACTAAATATTAAAAGAATATATAGCTACATTTTTTTAAATAATTTACTTCTCATAATTTTTGTGATATACTAATTTAAAATAGCGATTTTAAGGAGGAAAATTTTTATGAAAAAGAAAACAAAAATAATACTTATTGTAATTGCTATTGTGATAATAGTAGGTATAGCAGCAATAGCTTTCATAGTTACATCTGATTTAAAACAAGAAGGAAAATTAGAAAAGGAACTAGATTCACTATATACTTTATTAAATAACTATCCACTTGATTATGAATCTTTAGATAAACAATTGTCTACTATCATTACGACAGATGATTATGCAAAAGTAGAAAAGGCTGTTAAAGATTATTCTAAAGATTTTGTAAATTATATGAAACAATTTGACACTTTAATAAATGATGAGACCTTAAAAAATGCAGTAAATATTGAGAATATCAAAGAAGATGGCCCTGATTTTACTAATACAAAAAAGAAATTAAGTGAATCAAAAACCTCTGTAGATACAATTTTAAATAATTTTTCTGAGTACCTTACAGAAGAAGCTGCCTTATCTTATATAAAAGATATTGAATTAGATGAATATTATACAAATCTATATAGACAGTATGTACTTGGAGATAATTTAGCTGAAATGCAATCTGCTAGAGATGAAATTATAAAAAGTTTAAATGATATTAAAACTTTGATAGAAAATGAAGAAGAAACTATTAATTTTCTAGCTCAAAACAAAGAAAATTGGGAAGTTGAAAATGATCAATTACTATTTTATTCAGAAGCATTAAGCGATCAATATAATGATATAATATCAAAAATAAAAGAAGTGGAGTAACTTTCACTTCTTTTGTGTTAAATGATGATTTATTTAAGCAGGTGAATATATTTACATTCACTTGCTTTTTTGATATACTGTAATAGGATAAGTGGTAATTTGTATAATAAAGATAATAACAAAATTAATTAAAAAAATGTTTAGAAAAGTCTTTTAAAGAAATACAATATGCACTTGCAATGATTTTAAGGAGGTCTAATTAATGAAAGTATTATTTGCAACAACAAATCCAGCAAAAATTAATAAATATGTGGAAAAGCTAAAAGAAAAAAATATAGAAGTATTAACTATTAAAGATTTAGGAATAAATATAAAACCAGAAGAAACAGGGAAAGATGCTATAGAAAATGCTTATATAAAAGCAAAAGCATATTATGAAGAAGCACAAATTACAACAATAGGTATGGATAATAATTTATATATAGAAGAGTTGCCAGAAGAAAAACAACCAGGAACTCACGTAAGAAGAGTAAATGGAAAAGAATTAAATGATGATGAGATGATAGAATATTATTGTAATTTGGTTAAAGAATATGGTGGAAAGCTAACAGCTAAATGGGTATATGGAATGGTAATATATAATGGTAAAGAGTCTAAAGAATATAGTTGGAGTAAAAGCCACTTCTATTTTGTAGACAAACCTTGTGAAAAAAGAAATCCAGGTTACCCATTAGATTCAATTTCAATTATGCCAGAATGTAACAAATATTTTGTAGACTTAACAGAACAAGATAAAAATAAAGAAAATTATAAAGAAGATGATGTTATAGACTTTATAGTAAATAATGTATAGATAGGAGTAATAAATTATGCAATTAGAAGATTTAAAAGCTGAATATGATAAATTACAAATAAAGTATGGGGCAAAGGAATTAACATCTATATACAATGGAGGATGTACTCAAAATCCACATATTTGTTTTGTTTTTATGAATCCTACAGGTAGAAATGTTGCATCAGATCCTAATTGGAAAGGCAGAAGGTCACCATGGATAGGAACTAAAAATATATGGAAATTATTTTATAGACTAGGACTACTTGATGAAAAAATATATGAGAATATTATGGAGAAAAAACCTCAAGAATGGAATGAAGAATTTGCAGATTTAGTTTATGCTAATGTAGAAAAAAATAAATACTTTATAACTAATTTAGGAAAATGTACTCAAGTAGATGCAAGAGTACTACCTAATTTTGTTTATAATGAATATTTAGATTTATTATACAAAGAAATAGAAATAATTAATCCAAAGATAATTATAACATTAGGTAATCAAGTTAGTTCTATTGTATTAAATAAAAATATATCTGTATCACAATGTAGAAAACAAAGTTTTTTGAAGAAAATAGAAGGAAAAGAATATAAAGTATATCCTGTTTATTATCCAATTGGAAATGGAATGATGAATATAGAAAAAGCAATAGAAGATATTAAATTTATAATAGAAATTAATAAAAAATAGGAGATTGATATTGAATAATGTAGAAAATTTAAAAGATTTGATTATATATCAAAGTCAAAATAATGAAAATATATTGTAGAAGTTTTGTATAATGAAGAAGATTTTTGGCATAAACAAAAGTCAATGTCTAAATTATTTAATGTCTCTGAAAATAATATAACATATCATTTACAAAATATATTTAAAACTGAAGAATTAGAAGAAAATTGAACTACTCAAAAAATTAGAGTAGTTCAAAAAGAAGGAAATAAGAATGTTTCAAGAGAAGTGACTTTTTTCAGTTTAGATGCAATTATAGCAGTTGGATATAGAATAAATTCAAAAGAGGCAACTGATTTTAGAATTTGGGCAACGAAAACATTAAAAGAATATATAAAAAAAGTTTTGTGCTTAATAGTGAAATGCTAAAAAATGGGCTTAAATTCGGAAAAGATTACTTTGATGAGTTATTAGTTAAGATAAAAGAAATTAGAGCAAGCGAAAGAGGATTTTATCAAAAAATAACTGATATATACAGAGAATGTAGTTTTGATTATGACAAAAATAGCAAAACAACGCTATTTAAGGGAGGTGAAATGTTAGTTAATCTAACAGCAAAAACATGAAAAAGGAAAATGAAACTATTGAAATTAAAAGTAATAAAGGTAAGATAATAATTGTTATAGTTATAACTTTAGTAGTTATAGTAGCATTAGTTTTATCAATTATATTTAAAAATTTACCACATAAAATAGAAGACATGGATAGATATGAAATAGAAGTTGTAAGAAAAGGAGATTTAGTTCAATATGCTAATACTTGGCTAACTTATTATTTTGAACAATGCAAAACTACAGAAAATGAGGATAATAAACAAATAAAATCTTTCAAAATAGATAAAATAAAGAAAATAAGTGAAACAAGTAGAATAGTAAGAGTAGTTATGGAAATAGTTCCAAAAACTATAGCTGACTCTTATTGGGAAACTATAGGCAAGGTTAATAATGATAAGTTAGACTGTGATATGCTTTTAAAATTTAATATAAATAGTATAGATAATGGAAAAATTAAGGTGGGTTTAGATTCAATAGAAGAAACAACAGAAAGCAAACTCTCTGAATATATGAAGTTAGGAACAACTGTTAAAACTAATATAAATAGGGCTAGAAATCCTGTAGTTCCTGAAGGATTTAAAAAAGTAGATACTGATATAGCAAAATGGAATGTAGAAAAAGGTATAGTAACAGATTATGATAAAGGGCTTGTTATTGAAGATGAAAAAGGTAATCAATTTGTATGGGTACCAGTTGATCGTGAAATATCAACTTATGCTATTACAGAATTAGAAGAAGATACATGGAATGATGAGCTACCAACAGGAATAAAAAATGAAAGTGATCAAATAAAAAAATATGGAGGCTTTTATATAGCAAGATATGAGGCAGGAGTTCCTGAAGATATGCAAGGAAACAATACAAATATATCGAACATGACAAATAATAAATTGGGAATTCCGGTAAGTAAAAAAGGTGTTAGACCTTGGAATTGTATAGAATATAAAAAAGCAAAGCAGAATGCAGAAAGTATGTATAATACTGATAAATTAAAAAGTGGACTTGTTACTTATGATCAGTATAATACTATATTAAATTGGTTAGAAAATACACAAAATAACGGGAATAGCTATAATTTATCAAGTAATACTTTTACGGGTCTTTATTCAAAAGATAATGGAAAAAATTATGAATATGCTGAAAATTTGGAAATAAATGATATTAATCTTGATAAAGGAAATGTAAATAGAAATATAATATTTTCATGTGGTATACTACAAACACGTGAAACAAATAATATATACGATTTGTTTAGTAATTTATATGAATTAATAACAAGATATGGAAAAGGATATTGTGATATAGTCGGTGGAACATATAATGATATATACTCATCAAAAAAACTTAAGTATACCTCTCCACAATACAATATAGGATTTAGAGTAGTTTTGTATATGATATAATGGAAAATACTCTAATAAAATAATAGTAAGTTGTAGAGGAGATTATAGTATTATGAATAATGAATTAAAATTTTATAATGAAATAAAAAATTGGGATTTTAGTAAAATAAAATATACAGAAGAATCATTAACAAATTGGGATATATATGCTCTTTTAAATGAGAAAGCAACTAAAAATTCATACATTTTAGATTTAGGTACAGGTGGTGGAGAAAAATTATTAGAGAATTTTCCAGAAGTAAAAAAGATTGTAGGGACAGATTTATCACCAGAAATGATAAAAACAGCAAAAATTAATTTAGAAAAATCGAAAAGAAAAAATATTGAATTTAGAGTTATGGATAATTTAAACATGAATGTAGAAGATGATTCATTTGACATAGTTGTTGCAAGACATACATGCATAAATGCAAAGCAAATTTATAAGTGCTTAAAAAAAGGTGGCATTCTTTTGTTAAGAGGTGTAGACAAATTAGATTGTTTTGAGTTAAAGAAAATGTATGGTAAAGGACAAGCATATAATGATATAAAACCAATAAGCCAAATCGACTATGAAAATATTCTTGATGTAGGCTTTAAAAATGTTGAATTAGTACCAATACATATAAGAGAATATTATAAAACGAAAAATGATTTTATTGCTCTTTTACTCAAGACACCTATATTGCAAGATTTTTCTGAGATAAGTACAGCTGGAAACTTAAATGAAAAATTAGATTTTTCAATAATAGATAATTATATAAATAGTCATAAAACAGATAAAGGTATTTTATTAATAAGGAGATATTATGGAATAGTTGCCAATAAATAGGATAAGAATATAATAAATATTATAGCCACAATTTACAGTTTGTTGAGGAAAGTATTTAAAAAAAGAAAGTAATAATAGTATCAGTAATTTTTGTTTTATTTGTTTGTTAAAAGGTTGATGCATATAGAATAAATAAAAAGAAAAAAGAAAAAGAATATTATTAAGTAAATAAAATTTGTTTTTTTTGATTAGTAAAAATTCGTTAAAAAATATATGATAAAATAAAAAGGTAATTTTATGTTAATGCAAGAAATGAAATTATAATATTAAAAGAGTGTAAATATAAAAAAGTATATAACCATATTTAAAAAATGGGAAGAGATAATTTGATTTAAAAGTTGAAAAGCAAATTAAGTAGTGCTATAATTATGTTAAAAGGAGAAATTTAAAAAATACATAACAAGATGTATTAAGTTAAATTGTAAAAAAAGGAGTAGTGAGTTATGAATAATGTAAATATTACAGAAAAATATGCTTTATGCATGTTAAAAGAAAAAAAGACTTTACATGAAAAGGAACTATCACCATATTTAATAGTATCAATGATTGTAGAAATGATGTTAGAGGGAGATTTAGAAATTACAGATAATAATAAGGTAATACTTAATAATAGAGTACCAACAGCAAGTTATAATCAAAGATTATATGACAGTATAAAGGATATGAAAAAAGAAGAAATACCTTTAAAATATGTATTAAAGGCTATTTGTTATACTTTATCAAATAAAAAATTAAAAAGTATTATTAGTGTATTGAAAGAAAAAATGGTAGAAGATGAACTTATTACTTTAGAAACTAAAAAAGGTATAATTGGTAATAAAGAAGTAATAAAAATAAATGAGGAATGCTTTACTAATATTATAAATGAAGTAAAAATAGAATTCTTAGAAAAAGGTACTTTAACTGAAGATTTAATTTTGTTAGCCTCTTTATTAGATTCAACTAAATTTTTGAAAAATATATTTAGTAAATACGAAAAAGAAAAAGTCGGTAATATATTAAATGAATTAAAAGATACAGAAATTGCAAAGAAAATAAAGGTAGCTCAAGCTGCAATTCGTGAAATGTCTGCTTTAGTAGCTGCTATGATGATAAATGCGGCAGGGGTACATTAAGTATAAATCAAATATAACTAAATTATAATTTTAGATAAAGTGATATAAATAAAGTAAGTGGTATATTTACAATCACTTACTTTTTTGCTATAATTTAGTAGCTGTTATAGGTAAAAAATAATTAATTTTAGGAGAAAGATATGAATATAGAGCAAGAAATATTTAAGAAAAGTATAGTAGATTTTAATAAACTAACAAAATTTGGGTTTTATAAACAAAATGATTTATATATTTACACAAAAAATATAATGAATAATACCTTTAGAATAGAAATAAAAATTGATTTAAAAGGAACAGCAAAAGGGAAAATAATTGATTTATCATTTGGAGATGAATATACAAATTTTCGTATTGAAGAAAGTACAGGCTCTTTTGTAGGTGCGGTAAGAGAAGAATTTGTAAATACATTAAAAGAAATAAAAGAAAAATGCTATATAAGTAAATATTTTTCCTTTGAACAGTCAAATAGAATAACCAGCTTAATTAAAGAAAAATATAATAATGAACCAGAATTTGAGTGGGAGAAATTTCCTGATTATGCTACTTTTAGAAATGAAAACAGTAAAAAATGGTATGCAATTATAATGAACATAGACAAAAATAAATTAGATAGTAAATGTAGTGGTAAAGTTGAGATAATAAATGTAAAATTAGAGCCTGATGAAATTTTAAATTTATTAAATAAAAAAGGTTTTTATAAAGCGTATCATATGAATAAAAAATCGTGGGTTACAATTATTTTAGATGATACATTATCTGATAAGGAAATAATAAATTTAATAGACAAAAGTTATTCATATACAGTTAAAGGGAAAAATAATAACAATGAATGGATTATACCTGCAAATCCTAAATATTTTGATATAGAAAAAGCATTAAAAGAAAATAAAACTATACTTTGGAAGCAAAGCACTGATATAAAGGCAAATGATATTATTTATTTATACGTTGCCAGCCCGTATTCTTCTATAATGTATAAATTTAAAGTATTAGAACCAAATATAGAATATGAATATAAAGATAAAAACTTAAAAATGAAAAAAGTTATGAAGATGAGTTTAATAGAAAAATATAAAAAAGGGAAATATTCATTTAATAAACTAAAAGAATATGGTATAAATGCTGTAAGAGGTCCTAGATATATGCCATTAGACTTAAGTAAATACATAAATGATAAGATGTAAATATACAAAAATGAAAAAAATAGTATTGATTATTAATTAGTAAAATGGTATAATTCTAATTGTTATTAAATACGAAACGACACATGTAGAGCAATATGCTCGTAAATCTGATTACGGTACAAAATGCTTGTAACAGATTACATGTGTTTTTTGTGCGCAAAAAAAGAAAGGAGAAAAGTTATGCCACAGACAAAGTTTCAAAGATTAATGTTTGCTTTAATTACTGTAATTATTACAGTACCATGTTTTGTTTTTTATTGTTCATCTTATGAGGCGGGAGGATTTAATGTAGAGGTTATAAAAAACTCATTAATTTTTATACCTATTGAATTTGTACTTGCTTATTTATCTGAAATATTTATTGGAAGCCCATTATCTGTAAAACTAGCATTAAAAGCAATTGACCCTCAAAAAAATGACCATATGATAGTGGAAACAGCAATAATATGTGCAACAGTTGGAATTATGTGTCCATTAATGAGTTTCTTTGCAACAATTTTATATAATGGAATTATAGGCGTTGCAATAAATGGTGCACCACTTAATGATTTTATTATTAACTTTATACCATATTGGTTACAAAAAGTAGTGTTAAATTTCCCATTTGCGTTACTTTCACAATTATTCTTTATTCAGCCATTAACAAGAACAATATTTAGATTAATTTTTGAAAGAAGTAAAAGCAAAAATGAAGAATTAGAGTTAGAAACAGAATTAAATAATATATGATATAATCTAATTTATAGAAGTAGGTGATATATTTACAATCACTTACTTTTTTGTTATAATTTAGAAAATAGTGATTTTAGGAGGTGGTCATATGAAGATAAAAATAGATAATGAAAATGAATTATACAATTCATTTGATAAATTTGATGAAACATTAAGTGAAGATTTAATATCTTATATAAATAATAAAGAAGAAATTGCTTCTATAAAAGAAAAAGAAGATATAGAAATAATATCTTTAGTTAAAATAGATGAAAATAAATTTAAAAATGCTTTTTATAAATATTGTAACGAACAATTAATATTAATAAATAGAAAGCAAAAAATAAATAGAACAAAACAAATTTGGCTATTAATTATAGGAATATTATTTATAATATTTTCAATTACATTAACAGACAGGATTAATGTTATAATTTTAGAAATCATTTCAACTATTGGCTCTTTTTCAATATGGGAGTCCGCAAATAGTTGGCTATTGCAAAGCAAAACATTAAAATTTAGTAAATTAAGAATTGTAAAATTAAAAAATAGTGAAGTAAGATTTATAAATAATTAGAATATATTTTTTTGATGTAACTCATTTAAAATTAAGAATGGAGAGTGGGTGATTATTTAAATATATTTTTAACTCCCTCATCATTAGCAACTTCATATTTGAATCTATTTAAAGCCTCTCTTGCTTGTGGGTTACTTGATTTTGCCATAAAAATTCACCTCCAATATTTTATAAAACAATGTGATATTTTTCACTGTTTTATATTATTAATCTGTGTTAATATACAAAAAAAATACTGGAAATTTAAGGAATGCACATAATATTGTAAGAAATAATAAAAAAATAAAAATAAAAGTTAAAAAATAGCCAATTCGACAAAAGTCGATGGAAAAAATTGCTAAAATTACTTGATTTTTTTGAATTTTTTATATATAATTGTCTTACGCTCATTAGGTAACACGGGAGGGTTACATGAATAAATCAAAGATTATGATAGTTGATGACAACAAAGAATTTGTTAAATTATTAACTGTCTATATCAATTCACAAGATGATATGGAGGTTGTATCATCTGCGTTCGACGGTCAGGATATTGTCAAAATGATAAAAGAAAATGAGCCTGACATATTATTACTTGATATTATAATGCCAGAAAAAGATGGACTAGCTGTACTTGAAGACATGGTAAAAGACTCTGAATTAAAAAGACCAATTACTATTGTTATGTCTGCAATTGGACAAGAAAGGATAACACAAAAAGCTATAGCTTTAGGAGCAACATATTATGTGGTAAAACCTTTTGATATGGAAACACTAGTTGATAGATTAAGAGATTTATTAGATACTACATTAGAATATGAAAATTCAGGTACAAATATGTGTTATACAAAAACTACAATAAATAGTAATTTAAAATCATCTACACCAATGGAAGTAAGAGTAACAAATATAATACATGATGTAGGTGTACCAGCACATATAAAAGGCTATCAATATATAAGAGAAGCAATAATGCTTGCAATAAAAAATGAAGATATTATAAATGCGATAACAAAGACTTTATATCCAACACTTGCAACAATGTTTAAAACTACTCCATCAAGAGTTGAAAGAGCAATTAGACACGCAATAGAGGTGGCTTGGAATAGAGGACAAATAGAAATGCATGATAAAATATTTGGCTATACTGTAAATTCAAATAAAGGAAAACCAACTAATTCAGAATTTATAGCAATGATTGCAGATAAATTAAGACTTGAAGATAAAGCAGTTATAGCAGCAATATAGTAAAAATAATTAAATAAAGAAAACCAAATATAATATTTAATATTTGGCTTCCCTAATTTAATTATAATATAATTTTTTTGAACATTAAAATACGAACTATTTTAATGTTTTTTTCTTATGTATTTTTTTATTTTAAAATCCTTCTTGTAAGCAGAATTCAATCATCTTTACTACAATGTTATTAAAAGAGGTATCTTTTTCTTTAGCTAATTCGTTTATTTTATCAATTAAATCAGTTCTTAAGTAAATTGATTTATATCCCGCACTAACGTGTTTTTTCGTATAATCTATATTTCTTACCATAATTTTCCCTCCTATATAAACAATTTTATAATAAATGTATAAAAAATAATATATTAGAAAAAATTTGATGTATGTATTGTAATACTATCTGTGTTGTGATATAATTAACGCAACGTTATATGTTTAATGTTTGGAGGTGCGATATATATTGAATATTATAATAATACAAATAATATCAATAATACTTACTCTAATTTTTGGAGTTATAATATGTGTTGAGAACAAGAAAAAATTAGATGAAACACGAGAAAAATTAAAAATATCAAATGAAACTTCTAAAAATTTAGAATTTTTATTTTACAAAGAATTAGGAAAAGAAAATATAAAAAGTATAGGTAAGTAATTTGCCTATATTTTTATTTTACTTGATTTTTCTATTTGCAAAATCTACATTACAGTTAGATATTTGGATTTTCCTTGACAAATGGAGATAAAAAGAGTAAAATATAATAGAATAAATTTAATTATTTAAAGGATGTTTTTATGAAGAAAAAAGATAAAAAGAGCTTTTTAGATTTAAGTATATTTTCATTAAGAATAACCTATCTTTCAATAATTATAGCAATATGTACTTTAATGGCTATTATAAAACCTGTAACATTATATGTTGCATTTATAATAATAATTTTACTTACAGCTACTATAATTTATCTTTCTATAAAAGAATTAAGAGAAAGAAAAGATAGAATAAGTGAGATATCAAAAAGTGTAGATACTGTATTAAAGGATAGCTTAAATACAGTAGATATTCCTATGGTTATGCTTACAACACCAACACAAATAATATGGCAAAATAAAGCATGTGAACATATCATACCTAAAGAGTTCATACATGATGTAGCATTAAAAATAGAAAAACTAAAAAAACAAAACGATACAGTAGTCAGTGCAACAGATATTGGAAATGGAGAATATTATAGTGCAATAGGAAACTATATACACTTTTCTAAATTTAACTGTATGCTTATTTCATTTTTAAATAAAACAAAAGAAATAAACTTACAAGAAACACTTGATAATTCAAAAGTATCTGTTGGTATAATATTTATAGATAATTATGAAGAAACAATGCAAGGTCTTGATGATATAAAAAAAGCAGAAATTACATCAAAAATAGCTACACAGTTAAATGACTTCGTAACAGAAAATAAAGGTGTACTTACAAAAATTGATAAGGATAGATTTGTTGTATTTATAGAAAAGCAATATGTAAATGAAATGGAAAAAAATACTTTTAAGATATTAGAGGAAATAAAAAATATAACTGATATCACAAAGCTCCCTATAACCATTTCAATAGGGCTTTCATATTCAGAATCAACTCTTGATGAAAGATATACAGCAAGTGCCTCAGCACTTGATATTGCACTTGGTCGTGGTGGTGACCAAGTAGTAGTAAAAAAAGACAAAAAATTTGACTTTTATGGAGGAGCAAATTTAGGACTTGAAAAAACTAGTAGAGTACGTGCTAGAACTATATCACAAGCATTAAAGGAAATTATATTAAAATCAGATAAAGTATATATAATGGGACATAAAAATACTGATATAGACTGTATAGGTGCTGCAGTTGGAGTATATAAAATAGCAAATTCATTAGAAAAACCTGTAAATATAATAATTGATTCAAAATGTAATAGTAGTACAAAAAGTGTAATTGACAAAATAAAGACACAGGAAGAATATGAAGATGTATTTATATCAGCAAATGACTTAAAAAAGATAGATTATACAAATGCACTTCTAATTGTATTAGATACCCATAAAAAATCATATTTGACATATCCAGAAGTATTAGATAATTTTGAAAAAGTAGTAGTAATAGACCATCATAGAAGAGGTCCAGAATTTATAGAAGATACTTTACTAACATATCATGAAATCTATGCCTCTTCAACTTGTGAACTTGTAACTGAACTTTTAATATATTTAGATGATATAGAATTAACAGCAATAGAAGCAGAATGTTTATATGCAGGAATTGTAGTAGATACAAAGAACTTTATGTTTAAGACAGGAGTTAGAACATTTGAAGTAGCTGCATATCTAAAAAAATATGGAATAGACTTAACAGAGGTAAAACAATTATTTCAAAGTGATTTTGAAACTTATGTAACAAAAGTTGATATTGTAAAAAATGCAGAAATAATAAGAGGACAAATAGCTGTATCAATTTGTGAAGAAGATAATACAGATATGCCAATAATAGCAGCACAAGCAGCAGATGAACTCTTATCAATTTCAGGAATTCTTGCCTCATTTGTACTATGTAAAGTAGAAAATGTAGTAATGATTTCTGGACGTTCTATGGGAGATATAAATGTGCAGTCTATATTAGAAGAAATAGGTGGAGGTGGACACCTAACATTTGCTGGTGCACAGATTGCAGGAGTTACGTTAGAAGAAGCTAAACAGAAATTACTTCAAAGTATAGATGAATATTATGGAAGAGAATAATATAAAGAGGTGAAAGCAATGAGGGTAGTATTAAATCAAGATGTAAAAGGAGTTGGAAAAAAACTTCAAGTAGTTGAAGTAAGCGAGGGGTATGCAAGAAATTTTTTATTACCTAAAAAACTTGCAAATATTGCAGATAATAAAAGTCTAAATGAAGCAAAGACAAAAAAAGAAGCAGACAAATTTAAAAAAGATACAGAATTTGCAAATGCAAAAGTACAAAAAGAAAAAATAGAAAAAATATATATAGAATTTAAAGAAAAAAATGGTGCAAATGGGAAATTATTTGGTAGTGTTACTGAAAAAGAAATTGCTGAAAAATTAAACGAAAAACTAGGTATAGAAATTAGCAAGAAAAAAATAACATTATCAGAACCAATAAAACAAGTTGGAAATTATAGTGCACAAATAAAATTATACGAGGGAGTAGTAGCAAATTTAAAAATATTAGTAGTTGGAATGTAGGTGTAACATAAGTGGAAAATGAAATTGTAAATAAGGTATTACCAAATGATACATTAGCCGAACAAGCAGTTTTAGGTTCTATGATAGCAGATAAAGATGCCGTTATATCAGCTGTAGAACTTTTAAAACCAGATGATTTTTATCGTGAAGACCATAAAGAAATATATTCTGCTATGTATGAACTATATGGACTTGGAAAACATATAGACACAATAACATTAACAGAACAGTTAAAATTAAGAGGTACTTTAGATAAAGTAGGTGGAACACAGTATATTGCAACACTTATAGATAATGTACCTACTACATCAAATGTAGAAAGCTATGTAAAAATTGTAGAAGAAAAATCTGTTATACGTCAGCTTATAAAAACAGGACAAGAAATATTAAAAATGGGTTATGCTCAAACTGAAGAAGTAGATACAATAATTGAGCAAACCGAAAAACAAGTATTTGATGTATTACAAAATAGAAATACAAAGAATTATTCTAGTATAAAAGAAATACTTATAACAGCTTTTGATGCTATTGAAAATAGGTATCAAAATAAAAGTAAAATATCAGGAACAGAAAGTGGATTTATTGATTTAGATACTAAAATTTCAGGTTTAAATCCATCTGATTTATTAATTATAGCAGCACGTCCTGCTATGGGTAAATCAGCATTTGTATTAAATATTGCTACATTTGTTGCTATGCATCAAAAAACACCAGTTATGATATTTAGCCTAGAAATGTCAAAAGAGCAAATGGTAAATAGAATTCTTGCAAGTGAAAGTGAAGTTGACAGTATGAAATTAAGAAATGCTGACTTAACATCTGAAGATTGGCTAAAACTTGGTGCAGCAAGTGGAAAGTTATCTGAAATACCATTATATATTGATGATACACCAGGCCTTTCAGCAGCAGAGCTTAGAGCAAAATGTAGAAAAGCAAAACTTGAAAAGGGAATAGGTTTAATTATAATAGACTATTTACAATTAATGGAATCAAAGGCAAAAAATCAATCAAGACAACAAGAAATAGCTGAAATAAGTCGTTCATTAAAAATTCTTGCAAAAGAATTAAATGTACCAGTAATTGCTCTTTCACAGCTTAGTCGTGCTAGTGAATCGCGTTCAGACCATAGACCAATGTTAAGTGATTTACGTGAATCTGGTTCAATTGAGCAAGACGCAGATATTGTAATGTTTATACATAGGGAAGATTATTATGACCCAAACACTGAAAGAAAAAATGTTGCTGAAATAATAGTTGCAAAAAACAGAAATGGTTCTACAGGAATTGTTGAACTTGCTTGGCTTGGACAATATACTAAATTTGCAAATTTATATAGAGAACCTGGAGGCATAAATATTGAGGAAAAATAAAGCGAGTAATATTTGTGAAATTATTACAAAAAAAGTAGAAGATGTTATTATACAAGAAAAATTAATAAATAATAATGATAAAATAGTCGTAGGGGTATCAGGAGGACCAGATTCTATGTGTCTTCTTGATGTTCTATATAACTTAAAAAAAACATTTTTAGAAAAATATAATATAAATTATGAGTTAGTTGTAGCACATGTAAATCATATGATTAGAGAAGAGTCAAAATATGAAAAAGAGTATGTAGAAAATTTTTGTAAAAAATTAAATATACCTTTTTATTATTTATGTGCAGATATTCCAAAACTATCTAAAGAAGAAAAAATATCACAAGAAATGTCTGGAAGAAAGATAAGATACGAATTTTTTAATAAAATAAAAGTAGAACTAGGCGCAAATAAAATTGCAGTTGCCCATAATTTAAATGATAATATTGAAACAATATTCTTAAATTTAATTAGGGGAACAGGCTTAAAAGGCTTAACAGGAATGAATTATACATATGAAAATATAATAAGACCTTTAATTGATATTGAAAAAAAAGACATTTTGGAGTATAATATATTACAAAACTTAAATCCTTGCTTTGATAAAACAAACGAAGAAGAAATATATATTAGAAACAAGATAAGGCTTAAACTTATTCCAATGTTAAAAGAGGAGTATAATCCAAACATAATGGAAAATATTACTAGAATGAAGCATATATTAGAACTAGATGAAAATTTTTTAGAAGAAGAAACAGAAAAGATTGTAACTGAAAGTATAATTGAAAATAATGATAGTAGTATAAAATTTGAATTTTCAAATTTATTAAAATGTCATAAAGCAATAATATTTCGTGCTATAAGAAGAATTATTGAGCTTAAATTAAATAGCACAGAAGGAATAGAAAATATACATATTATGGATATTTTTAAATTACTTACAAATAATATAAAAGGTAAGAAATATATAATAGGAAATAAATTTACAATAGAAATCATTAAAAAAAATTTAGCAATTATATATTAATAATAAGGAGGAGCTATGAAGAAAAAAGGAATATTAAGTACATTAATTACCTATATTGTAATTATTGCACTTGCAATGTATATGATAACATTATTAGGTTCAACAAATACAAAAGATATGTCATATACAGAGCTTATGCAAAAAGTTGAAGAACAAGCAGTTCAAAGTGTTAAATTATCAAATGATAGACAGACAGCAGATGTTATACTAAAGGGAGAAGAAAATATAAAAAGAGTTGTAAAAATACCTGCAACTACGCCTTTTATTGAAACTGTGCAACCAAGAGTTGTAGCAGGTGAATTTGAGCTTACAGTGGCTGATGAGTCTACATGGGAGATGCTTGCACCATTACTTCCAAATATCTTGCTTTTAATAGGTACATTATTCATATTTATGTATATGATAAGAAAAACTACTGATGGTAATACTAAAGCTATGAATTTTGGAAAAAATAGAGCTAAAATGGTATCAAAAGATGATAAGAAAAAAATTACATTTGAACAAGTAGCAGGGCTTAAAGAAGAAAAAGAAGAATTACAGGAAGAAGTAGAGTTTTTAAAAAATCCTAAAAAATATCAAGATATGGGAGCAAGAATTCCTAAAGGTATTTTACTTGTAGGTAGACCCGGTACTGGTAAAACATTACTTGCAAAAGCTGTAGCAGGAGAGGCAAATGTACCATTTTTCTCTATAAGTGGTTCTGATTTTGTTGAAATGTTCGTTGGTGTTGGTGCATCTCGTGTAAGAGATTTATTTGCTGAAGCAAAAGCTAATTCACCATGTATAGTCTTTATTGATGAGATAGATGCAGTAGGACGTCATAGAGGTGCTGGTGTAGGTGGAGGACATGATGAACGTGAACAAACATTAAACCAGTTACTTGTTGAAATGGATGGATTTTCTACTCATGAAAGTATAATTATAATGGCTGCAACAAATAGACCTGATATACTTGACCCTGCTCTATTAAGACCAGGTAGATTTGATAGACAAATTGTTGTAGGTGAGCCTGATATTGCTGCAAGAGAAGAAATTATAAAATTACATGCAAAGAATAAACCTTTTGTACCTGGAATTGATTTTAAAGTAATAGCTAAAAATACAGCAGGATTTAGTGGAGCAGACCTTGAAAATATGATAAATGAAGCAACACTTCTTGCTGCAAGAAAAAATAAGAAAACAGTTGATTTAGCAGATATTGAAGAGGCTATGGTAAAGGTAATGATGGGACCTGAAAAACGTAGTAAGGTTATATCAGATAAAGAAAGAAAACTTACTGCATATCATGAAGCAGGTCATGCGGTTGTATCTAAGTTTTTACCAACTCATGATACAGTTCATCAAATATCAATTATTCCAAGAGGTATGGCTGGTGGTTATACTATGTATAAACCAAATGAAGATAAAAGCTATCGTTCTAAATCAGAAATGAAAGAGCATATTGTATCATTACTTGGCGGTAGAGTTGCAGAACAATTAGTGCTTGATGATATTAGTACAGGTGCTTCTAATGATATTGAAAGAGCAAGTAAAATTGCAAGGGATATGGTAACAAAATATGGTATGTCAGATAAACTTGGACCAATAACATTTGGCTCAACTCAAGAAGAAGTATTCCTTGGTAAAGAAATGAATTCACAACGTAATTATAGTGAAAAAATAGCAGCTCAAATTGATGAAGAGGTAAAAGATATTATAACAAGAGCATATAGTTATGCTGAAAAATTATTAAAAGATAATATAGATAAACTTCATAAAATTGCTGAAATATTACTTGAAAAAGAAAAAGTAACAGCAGAAGAATTTGAGGCAGTAATGAATGGTTAAAATAAAAAGTGCGTTAGAAATTGATCTAATGCACTTTTTAAAACATATTATACCTTATCTTCATCAAAATTAATGCTATTTTCATCGAGTAAGGCTTTGTCTTCTTCTGAAATATAAATTCTTGACTTTTTTATGCTTTGCAAAAATTGCCCTATTTTTATCCCCTTGTAACATTCTGTTACTTTTGGAGCTCTATAATTTAACTTAATAAATTCTACAAGGTACAAAACTTTTTTATGAGTTCTTTTTTGTATATTTGGAGTTTCTAATGATATCCCTAAGTTTTTTAGTTCTTTTTCATCAGCTTTTGATATTAGAGTATTAGAATATCTTATATTATTAAGAAGCAAACCAATTTTTACGCCTTTGTATGTTTCTTTTACTTTAGGCTCTCTATTATATAATTTTATAAATTCTATGAGTAATAAAACTTTTTCATGTGTTTCTAACTGAAAATTTCTTTTTTGTATACGTATATTTTGACTTTCTAAAATTTTAATATCGTCGGGTGAAATTGTACAATGGCCTTGTCTTATGCTTTGCAAAAATGTGCCTAGATTTTCTCCTTTATATGTTTCTTTAGACTTTGGCTCTCTTCCATATAATTTTTTAAATTCAATTAGTAAATCTATTTTCTCCTTTTTCCTTATTTCAGTTTTAGTTAAGTTATCCATAATATAAAAACCTCCATTAAAATTTTAATTGGATATATAATTTTATACACTATTAATATTATCAAATTTTTAATCAAAAATCAATATTATGTAATCAAAACTTGAAATTATTGCTAATAATTTGTTATCATTTATTGGTAATATAAGGGTATATAAACATTTTTAGTAGTTTTTGGCTTTTTTTGCACTTTTTTAGTAAACATTAAGTTTAAATACATTTAAAGTTTTTAAATAAAAAGGATATACTCTTTTAAAAAAATGCATTAAAAGTTGCAAATGTAGTAAATTTAAGATTTACTTTGTTTTAATATTTTTTCTCTGTCATTAAAATTTAAATTAAAACTACAGATAATCTATGGCTAGTTAGATTATCTGTAGTGTTCCTTAAAGAGATAGCAACCAATGTCTAAAAAACTCTTTGAGTTGCCAAATCTCCTCTTTATCCGAAAATACAAATTCATTACATTCTTTTTTGCATTTTTCAATTTCTTGTAAAGAATAGTTATATTTTTTTACAAGTTTTTTTAATATTGGGTATTTCTGCATAGCCATGGAGAGATTTTCTTTAATAGATAAATCTTTTTTTAACAAATACAAATCATCTTTGTTACCCCATGAACAGTTAAATTCTTTAGAAAGGTCTTGACTTTTACTAAATACAGTTATCATAAATATATCCTCCTAAATTTAGGAAATTATAAATTAGTATCTAGCCGCTACTAAAATATTCTATTGAAAAGATTATATTATTTAATGGAAAAATTATATCATAAAAAAGATGGTTTTTCAACTTATAAATTTTTCACAAAAGTAAGCCAATACTTAAGTTTTATTATATATTTTCTTATATGAATTAGGATGCAAATTGTAACAATAATAAATTAAGACAATTAATATAACATTAATTGCCTCAATCATCATTAAATGTACCAAGTGAAATAATAAAATTATTTCTGTATATATGAATTGCTTCTATATCTAATTTGTCTGTAAGAAGCAATAAAATAACTAATATTTTATTTATATCTAAATCTAAATTTAAGTTACCAAGATTTTTATTATTAAAAAAATTATTTGGTAAATTGTTAAAAAAGTTATCCATATAAATTCCTATTCCTTAATAATATATATTTTTTTTATTGTATTTTTATGAATAATATAGTATAATATACAGTATATTTGGGGGAATTTATATATGAAAAAAAGAAGTTTTGTAATAATACTATTAATTCTTATAGCCGTAGTTGTAATTACTATCATAACTAATATTTTACTTGATACTACTGGAAGTATCAATCAAGGAAAGTTTAGAGTAAATGATGCGGTTATAAAATCAATGATAAATGTTGATGAAATAGAAAATAAATCAGAAGAAGGACAAAACGCCCTAGAATCATTATCTTTAAACATTTCACAAAATAATAGTTTGATTATGCTTATAGAAAAGTCTGAGGAAATAGATAAAATATATTTAGATAATATAAAATTAACAAACCCTGAAGTAGTTGGAGCATTTGAATTTTCATATGGAGATAATGAAAAAAATGTATTTGACATTTCAAATGAGCAAGTAGAAATATATAAAAAAGAACAAGAAGGACAATATTTGGTACAGATTAATTTTGATAATAAAAATTTTTTAACAAATGCTAAAATACCAGATGGAGTTAATTTAGTTACTTATGATGGAACAATTTTAAGGACATTAGATATACCTATTGCAAAATTAAAATTTAATTTAAGATTTAATTTGAATATAGTGGAAAAAACAGGTAAAGTTAACGTTTGCAAAGTAGAATTAAATTTACCAAATGAAGAATTGCTTTCAAATGGTATAGATATTAGACGAGAAGATTTATCAGGGTATAGATTTAAGATAAAAGATAATTTTAACTTATTTAATTTATTTACAAATTAAGTGATTATGTAAAAAATAGTATGATTGATAAAATATTAGAAGTCAATAAGCAAAAAAGCAACAGTTTAAATTATGAATTATACAGTTGCTATTGGCAAATGCAAATAAATCATAGTGCAAATTTCTGCTTGTGCTATGATTTATTTTTATACAAAAAAAAGGAGAAAGCAGTTCCCGCTACTTTCCCAATAGTTTAATGTTTACTTATTAACTCTTTCGAAAGTAGGAATAAATGTTAAACAACATTATTCCATAGTACAATAAGATTACATAAATTGCACCTTATTATACTTTTATTTTACAACAATATTACAAAAATGTCAACTTTTATTACATTTTTTGTTTTTTATTTATTTTTAAATTTTATTGACACGTATTATTGTTTGGTGCTATAATTGTACCAGCTCCAATCTACTTTTAGATTTGAACTAACAGTAAGAAAGGGGTGATTACTTTATGAGTATTTTCATAAATATTGCGAATGCAATAGCTCATATTATAAATGCTTTATGTAATTTATATAGAACTATATGCAAACGCAAGTAACTTCTAGCACAGTTTCCAGACTGTGCTATTATTATTTTTATGCAAGTATATTAAATTTATACATAAAAATGGAGAAGATAGTTCCAGCTATCTTCTCCGACTACTTCATTTTCTTTTCATAAACCTTTCTGTAACTTCAAAGAAAGGAGGTTAATGTTATGGAGAATAACATTACCTTGGTACAATAAAATTACATAAATTACATCTTATTGTACTTTTATTATACAACAATATTACAAAAATGTCAACTTTTTCTTTACGTTTTCTTAACATTTTCTTTACGTTTAATTTTCCAAAATTTTGTTACATCTTTATTTAAGATTTTGTATCTTTCTTTAATTATAAAAGTAAAATGTATATTTGTATCGTAGCTGGAATTTAGTTTTGCAATTAAAGTTTACAAATAAAAAGTAAAAAATTGCTTGAAAAAATAGAAAACATATTGTATAATATAACTACACCAGATGATAGAGCGCTGCAAACCTTGTCAGGTCCGGAAGGAAGCAGCAATAAGCGGTTTCCTCTATGTATCTGGTGCTTTTGTTTATGAGGTGAATTAAGAATATGGCATATGTAGCGTTATATAGGAAATATAGACCAATAACTTTTGATAATATATTAGGACAAGAAAGTGTCACAAAAATATTAAAAAATCAAATAAAAACAGGCAAAATATCTCATGCATATTTATTTAGTGGTACAAGAGGAACAGGAAAAACAAGTGCTGCAAAAGTTTTTGCAAGAGCAATAAACTGCTTAAATCCAAAAGATGGTGAGCCATGTAATGAGTGTGAAATATGTAAGAGTATATTATCTGGTAATACAACAGATGTAATTGAAATGGATGCTGCTTCAAATAACAGTGTAGAAAATATACGACAAATAAGGCAAGAGGTAGTATATGCAACAGTTGATGTTAAGTATAGAGTGTATATTATAGATGAAGTACATATGCTTACAACAAGTGCATTTAATGCGTTACTTAAAACACTTGAAGAGCCACCTGAAAATGTTGTATTTATACTTGCAACAACAGAACAACATAAAATACCAGTAACAATACTTTCTAGATGTTTACGCTTTGACTTTAATAGAATATCAGAAGAAAATATTATAGAAAGACTAAAGTATGTGTTAAATGAAGAAAATATAAAATATGAAGATGAAGCAGTAGAATATATAGCAAAACTTGCTGACGGTGGTATGAGAGATGCACTTAGCATATTAGATAGATGTATATCAGAAAATCAAGAAAAGTTAGAATATAATAGTATATTAAACATAGTGGGAGCAATTGATAGGGACGTTATAACAAATACAGTTCAAAATATTTTAGATTATGATGCAATTAAAGCAAATGAAAATACTGATTTAGTCATAAAAAAGGGAAAAGATTTAAGACAATTTGCATATGAATTAAATGAAGAATTTTTAAAATTATTAATATCAAATAAAGATGAAAATTTAAAAACAAGATATATTAAAATAATTGATAGACTTTCAAAACTTGATAATGAATTAAAACAAAGCATAAGACCTGAAATTGTGTTAAAGGCTTGCATTGTAGAACTATGTAGTGGAACTATTAGTAGTTATACAAAAGATAGTATAGAAACAGATAAAACTAGTGATGTGTTGTTAAAGAAAATATCATCACTTGAACAAGAAGTTTTAGCTTTAAAAGAAAATATAAATAAATTACAAACTGGCAAGATTATTAATAAAGAGATAGCGCCAAAAAAAGAAAAATTATCAGTAAATAATAAAAAAGAAGAAAAAAATATTGATACAAAAATACTAGAAAGTGATATAAAATACACAGATTTTGAGTATGCAGAAGATGTAAAAAAGAAGATTATTGAGTCGGGAAAAATAAAGTTATATTCTGCTTTAGCAGGTGCTAAAATAATTGATACAGATAGTTTTATAGGAATAATTACTACAAATTCCTTTGCATATAATATATTAAGACAAGAAGAAAGTATAAGTGGAATAAAAGAAGTACTCTTAAATGAATTTTCAATAGACAAACCTGTAAGAGTAGAACTAAATGAACAAAATGAAGAAGAAAGTATAAGTATAGAAAAAATGTTTGCTGAAAATGATGTAAAATATACAAAAATTGATTGAAATAATTACTAAATTATAATATAATAAACACGTATTAAGAAAGGATGATTAATTATGGCAAAATTTGGAGGATTTCCCGGAACTGGTGGAATGGGAAATATGCAGAATTTATTAAAACAAGCGCAAAAAATGCAAAAAGAAATGGAAGAAAAACAACAAGCTGTAGCACAAAAGGAAATTGAAACTTCAGCTGGTGGTGGTGCTGTAGTTGTAAAAGCAACAGGCGATAAGGTTATAAAAGAAATAATAATAAAAAAAGATGTTGTAGATCCTGATGATGTAGAAATGTTACAAGATTTAGTATTAACTGCTGTAAACGAGGCTTTATCTAAAGCTGACTCAATGATGCAATCAGAACTTGGAAACTTTAATGTACCAGGACTATTTTAGGTGAGATATGTTTTCTGAAACTGTAAATAAACTTATAAATCAATTTGAAAAATTACCAGGAATTGGTCATAAGTCTGCTATAAGACTTGCTTTTTATGTTTTAGAATCGCCAATTGATGTAGCTCAGACTATGGCAAATACTATAATTGATGCAAAATCTAAGGTTAAATTCTGTTCTAAATGTTATAATATAACTGAAACTGACCCATGTGATATTTGTTCAAATCCAAGACGAGATGACTCATGCATTTGCGTTGTTGAAAATGTAAAAGATGTAATCGCAATGGAAAAAACACATGAATATAAAGGACTTTATCATGTTTTGCATGGCTCTATTTCGCCAATGAACAATATAACTGCTGGTGATATAAAAATTAAGGAATTATTAGAAAGATTAAAAGATGATAAAATAAAAGAGGTAATACTTGCAACAAATCCAACAGTTGAGGGTGAAGCGACAGCTATGTATATTTCTCGCCTTATTAAACCTTTGGATATTGAAGTTACAAGAATTGCTCATGGTATTCCTGTTGGTGGCGATTTGGAATATACTGATGAAATAACATTAATTAAAGCATTAGAGGGTAGAAGAAAAATGTAAAAAAATATAAAAGGTGAGGATTTAATATACCCCACCTTTTGCTCCTTTCTTGCATACTGCAACCCAAAGGAGACTCTAATATTATATAATATAAACTATGTATACGATAGTTTAATAATATTATTTGTAAAAATAAAATTATTATGCAAAATATTTAAAAATATAAAAAAAAAGGAGTCATTATGAAAATAGGTTTTTTTGATTCTGGGCTTGGTGGACTTAGTGTTTTTAATAAAATAGTAAATGATGTTAGTGCTTGTTATATATATTTAGCAGATAATAAAAATACACCATATGGAATAAAAAGAAAAAATGAAGTTTTAAAGTATGTAGAAGAAAATATAAAAATATTAGTTGAACTTAAATGTGATATTATAGTAATTGCTTGTAATACAGCTACAAGTATTGCTATTAACCATTTAAGAGAGTTATATAAAGATATTTGTATAATTGGAACAGAACCAGCTATAAAGTTAGCAGCTAATGATAGGGTAGAAAATAAAGAAATTATAGTTAGTGCTACAACTATGACATTAAGGGAAGAAAAATTAAATGATTTAATAAAAAAGTTAAATATTGAAAATAAAATAAAAAAAGTGGCTCTAGATAAATTAGTTGAATATGCCGAAAATGGTAATTATGATGAAAATGAGGTAAAGGAATATTTAAAAGATAAATTAAAGAATATAAATTTAAATAATTGTAGTCATTTTGTACTTGGTTGTACACATTTTCCACTTTTTGAAAAAGAAATAAAAGAGGTAATACCAAATAATATAAAAGTAATTGATGGTAGCACAGGTATTATTAATAATGTAAAAAGAAAGATTAAAGAAAATAATTTAGAGGAAAATAAAACAACTGTAAAACTTTTACTTACAAAAGAAAGTAATATTTTTGTAAATAATTTTAAAAGAATATCAAAAATTAGTGATATTGACGTTAGCGTAATAAAATAAAAAGACAGCACTCTCTTTTAAGAAAGTGCTGTTTGTAATTATATTGTTTCTACCTTAATTTGTTTTACTCCAAGTTCACTTGCGATTTCTTTAATTTTTTTACCACCCTTGCCTATTATATGAGGCGCATCTTCTTTAGGAACCGTTATTTTCAAAAGTTCCTTTCCACTGATTTTCTCAGTGTCGATGAAAAGGTACAGATCCCCGGCATCACCTCTACAAAATGTTTCATAGAAATTTTTGTATCCGTAGTGTGAGGCAAATGGATTAGTATAAGTATGAATGCACATACTTTTTCCACCGTCAAGCGAGTGAAGTTTAAAAGCTTCTTTTAGTATGTCCTTTTTAACTTCACAAACTTCGTTATAAAGCTGTGCCAAGTTATTGGGGGTCAGTGCTTTGCCCGTGTAATTGTCTTTAACTAGTTCTAATGACTTATCATTAAGACTTTTAAGTAAATATGCAGGGCCGGATAAAATCTCTTCTTTAGCCTCTTCTAATAAAAAGTATATATAATCTGCATCAAGAGAATTCCAAGCCTTCAATTTATGCTTTGCTAATATTTCCTTAATTGTGTTAAGTGGTATAATTTCTTCTTCGGGCTTTACGAAACCAGCTTTGCAACAAACAAAATTAAAAAATGCATATGATGAATTTTCCAATGAACAAAAGGCATTACTAGACGAGAAATATACATATGGGCTATACTTATTATAATCTTCATATACAATGAAGATTACGGTGCCGTCTTCAAAAGTCCCCTTAGGTATACCAGTAAGTGATGCAGGGATAGTATTAGGATAGTTTTTCATATTAATTATCTCCTTTAAAATTATTTTTTTGGTAAATATAATCTATAATATAATTATATCATAAAATTTGTATTATGTCAAGTATATTAGTTTTTATAATGAAACTGTAAACAATATATTATACTATATTTAAAAGGGAAATGAAAATATAACATAACTATTACACAAATAACAAAAAAATTACAATAAAATTAAAAATATTTCAAAAAAATGTAGCAAAAAAAATATATACATGATATAATAATTTCGTATTAAATATTTAAGGGGTGTATGTTATGAATGATAAGAAGATACTTATAGTAGATGACGAAAAGCCAATAGTTGATATATTAAAATATAATTTAGAAAAAGAGGGCTTTTCAACTGTATTTGCTTATGATGGTGAAGAAGCAATTGATATTGCACTTTCTGTAAAGCCAGACCTTATATTACTAGATTTAATGTTACCTAAAATAGACGGTTTTAATGTATGTAAAGAATTAAGAAAAAGTCTAGTATGTCCAATAATCATGCTTACTGCAAAAGAAGAAGTAGTAGATAAAATAATTGGGCTTGAATTAGGTGCCGATGATTATATGACAAAGCCATTTAGTGTAAGAGAGGTTATAGCAAGGGTAAAAGCAAATTTAAGAAGACACACACTTCCTGAGAATGAAGACGAAAAGAATGGAAAAGCAAAGATAAAAATAAAAGATATGATAATAGACCCTGAAAGATACATTGCAATTATAGGAAATAAGACAATTGACCTTACAATAAAAGAATTTGAATTATTAAAAGTATTATCTTCTGCTCCAAATCAAGTATTTACAAGAGAGCAGATATTAAGAAGTGTATGGGGATATGACTTTTATGGAGATGCTAGAACAGTTGATGTTACAATAAGACGTTTAAGAGAAAAGATAGAAAAAAATTCAGCAGATCCACAATATGTTCAAACAAAAAGAGGAATGGGATATTATGTATCAGACTAATTAAAAGCAAGTTTATATATTATTAAATTCTAGAAAGATAGGAGGAAATAATATAGTATGAAAAAGTCAATAAAAAATAGTATAAGATTTTTGAATATGATAATGGTAGTTATAGTATTTATAACTACTATAATTCTATGTGGGAAATTTATTGATACTACAAATATATTTGCTTTAAATAATATAATAATACTTGTTATTTTCTTATTACTATCTTTTATATTTTCTACATTACTTGCAAATGTAATAACTTATCCATTAAAAAAAATGGAAAAAGGAATGAGAAATGTATCAGAGGGGAAGATTACTGATACTAAATATTTAAAAGAATATTCTTCACTTAGTGAAATAAAAGATGTTATTAGTTCTTATACACTTATGATGGAACTAATAAAGAAAAATAATTTTGATTTAAATAGTCAACAAAGTAAGACAGAAATAATACTTGAGCATATGGCAGATGGCGTTATTGCATTTTCAATAACAAGACAAGTTGTACATATGAATAAGTCAGCAATGAGGCTTTTAGCAATTACTAAAGCTGAAGATACATTTGATAAAATAGTAGGAAAATTAAAAATAGATTTAGACTTTGACAAAGTAATGTATTTACCAAATTACAAAAGTATAGAAGTAAAAACAACAGTACAAGATAATGCTTTAAATATAGTATTTGTACCATTTTTTAGTGATAAACTAAGCCCAATGGGCGTAATTATGGTAATTAGAAATATAACAGAAAGCGTAAAACTTGATAACTTAAGAAAAGAATTTGTTGCAAATGTATCCCATGAATTAAAGACACCACTTACATCTATAAAAGGATACTCCGAAACTATAATGAATGGTGATTTAACTTATCAAGAGATTATACGTTTTTCTAAGGTTATTAATCAAGAAGCAAATAGGATGAGTAAACTTGTATCAGATTTATTGCAATTATCACGTTTTGATTATAAAAAAGTTAGTTGGAAAAAGATGATGTTTTCTCTTGTTGACCTTGCAAATAGTGTTTGTGAAAAAATGCAGTATTTAGCAGCAGAGAAAAAGCATAAATTAGAATGTGTTGTAACAGTGCCACCACCTAATGTATATGCTGATAGAGATGCTATTGAACAAGTTATAATAAATATAGTAAGTAATAGTATAAAATATACACCTGAGGGTGGAACTATAACAATATATTTAGGCTCTATAGATGGAAATGTTTATTTAAAAGTTGTAGATAATGGAATAGGCATACCAGAAGCAGATTTAAAACGTATATTTGAGCGTTTCTATAGAGTAGATAAAGCCCGTTCAAGAAAAATGGGTGGAACAGGTCTTGGACTTTCAATAGTTAAGGAAATAATTGATGGAAATGACGGCACAATCAATATAAATAGTGAGGTAAATAAAGGAACAGAGGTTATAATAACTTTACCTACAAAAATTAAAACAGTAAAATAGGAGATAATATGAGATTTTTTGATACACACGCACATTATAATGATGAAGTATATGATATAGATAGAGAAGAAGTTTTAAAAAAAATAAGGGAAAGTGGAGTAGAGTACATTGTTAATGTTGGATATAATAAAGTTTCATCAATAGACTCTATAAATCTTTCAAAAAAATATGATTATATATATTCAGCAATAGGAGTACATCCTCACGATGTAGAAAACGAAACTGCACAAGATATATATAATGTGTATAATGAAAATGATAACAAGAAAATAGTTGCAATTGGTGAGATTGGTTTAGATTATGCATTTGTTAAAGATAATAAACTTAAGCAAATTGCGTTATTTGAAAGTCAAATAGAACTTGCAAATAGTTTAAAGTTACCTATATTAATTCATTCAAGGGATGCAGCTTTAGATACATATAATGTTATAAAAAATAAAAGAGCAGAATATGGTACTTTATTTCATTGTTTTCAACCATCAGATGATTTAGTAAGGTTGGTACTAGAAAATGGTTATATGGTAGCTTTTGGCGGAAATATAACTTTTAAAAGAAATGAGGCTTTTAAAAAATATATAGAACAAATACCACTTAGCCAAATTGTAATTGAAACCGACTCTCCTTATTTAAGTCCTGAACCTTATAGAGGAAAAAGGAATGATTCATCAAATTTAGATATTATATGTAAGAAATTAAGTGAATATAAAGGAAAAGACGTAGAAGAGGTAGCAGAGATAGTATATAATAATGCAGTAAAATATTTCAATATATAATAAAAAACACTTCAATATGGTAGGAATACAAATTTGAAGTGTTTCTTTCTTAAAAGTTATCAGTTATGCTTTTAATAACATTTTTCATAATAGCAAGTTGCTTGTCTGTATAGTATGTGTTATCTGGTTCATAGATAACATTATCTAGTGATTCAGCAAACAATGTGTCTAAACTTACTTTTAGAGTGTTAGATAAAAGAATTAGTTTATTTAGGCTTGGAAGTTTAATACCTCTTTCTATATCACCTAAAAAGTTTTGTGATACATCAATTTTTTCGGCAAGTTCAAATTGTGTTAAATGTAAGGCTTCTCTAGCCTGTTTTACTCTTTTACCAAAGGCATATCTATTTATAGTGTTATTTTCCATTATTATCACCATCCGT
The DNA here is from genome assembly GCA_947632635.1 of uncultured Clostridia bacterium. Taxonomy (GTDB): domain Bacteria; phylum Bacillota; class Clostridia; order TANB77; family CAG-465; genus CAG-465. The sequence continues at coordinate 35,361 of CANRQA010000010.1, forward strand.
CTTTAATATACTACACTATTAAGCTATATTTATAAACAATTATAGTGTGTTAAAATAAACACTATAAGCTAAAATTAGTTGTTATATCTCTAATACATCTACCTATAATTTTAAGCTGTTTATCTGTATAATACGCATTTTGAGGTTCACAAAAAATATTATCTAATGATTCGGCAAGAAGAACATCAATTTCTATTTTAACAAAGTTTGATATATTAACTAAATTTGTAAGACTTGGCTTTTTATTCCCTCTTTCGATATCGCTTAAAAAATTTTTTGATATTCCAATTTCCTCTGCAAAATCTTTTTGTGACATACTCATTGCTTCCCTAGCTGCCTTTATCCTTTTTCCTAATGATATATTATCTATAACTGTTTTATTCATAGTATCACCATCCATAAAAATAATATACACTAATAATAGTAAAATTTAAACAATTAGTATGTGTTAGTTATAACACATATAGTATGTAGATTTGTTATTTATAAAAAAAGAGGTTCCATAAAATTTATGGAACATCTTTAAAAATTTAGGATTTTGTTGTAATAGATTCAACTATTCTACAAATGGAAATAATATGAAATCTCATATTTGTTACTTGATCTATATATTCAGGGTAATGAGATTCAGCATGATTACATAGAGGATAAATATATTGTATATTTTCATCAATGTATGCTTGCCTTTCAGTATCAGTTAATGCACTAAGTCTAGTACAAGTATTAGCTCTATTAGAGAGTTTTATAAGAAGGGCATATGGATTTTCTTTAAGTAAGTTATAATAATTATCAATTGTCATATTATTAGGTTTTGAAACTAAACGTATTAATTCATCAACTTCAGGTAAAACATCATACTTTCTGATAAGTTCATTGCTATCCCTATCAATATTACAATTCTTGTATACCTCATGAAGAAGTGCGGCTGCACAAGTTACATCATCAGTTATTTTTAGTGATATAAGATAAGAACAAACTCTTAATGGATGAGTTATAAATGGATCGCCAGATTTGCGTTTTTGCCCCTCATGAAGTCTTTCTGCTAGTGCAAGAGCTTTAAGTGTGTTTTGCATATCTCTGCCTTTTGCAAATCCTCTTATGAAAAGTAAAGTTTTTCTATATTTTGTTGGATTTATAACTTCATGTGTAATTTTATACAAACTCTCAATTGTTTCACAAATAGATGTCATCTGGTATTTTATTATGGTAATTGCTTTGGAAAGCTCGGGATAATATGCTTTACCATATTTGCAAAGTGGGAAAATTTCTTCTCTTGTTTCTTTTACATATGAAATCATTTTTTCTTTAGTAAAAGCATCAACAGTAGAAAGATTATTTGCTCTATCAGCAAGTTTTATAATAAGTGCTCGTTTATCCTTTTTAATTTTTTCAAAATAATTTATTAGATTTGGATCTGTTACTTTGTAATCTTTACTTTTGGTAACTAAAAGCACAACATTTACAACATCTGTATCAAGTCCAAATTTATTAACTAAATCTTCATAGGGCTTTTCAATATTACAATCTTCAATTACATCATGCAAAATTGCTGCTGCACATGTGATGTCATCATTTACATTTAGATATATAAGGTAAAGAGCTACCTCTAATGGATGAATTATATAAGGTTCGCCACCCTTTCTTTTTTGATTTTCATGTAATTGCCGTGCTACACTTAATGCTATAAGAGTATTTTTCATTTCTTTAGATATGGCATATCCTTTTAAAAATAAATATACTTCTTCCCAATTATCAAGATGATTTGTACTTTGCTGAATTAGTGCTGATTGATTTTTCATAACTAGTACCTCCTTGTTTTTTAATTAAAAAATAATAATATTTTTACTTAATGTAGTATAACATAAGTGCAAATTTATGTCAAGTAATATTTTAAATATAAAAATAAAACTTGCAGTAGGTTTTATAATAACTGTAAGTTTTATAGTATTTATTTAATAATTATATGTTCAAATTCGTAATTATTAGTTATAAGTTTTTGTTTTATAAATATAGGTCTAAAGTCAAAATCATGTAAAGAGTTAATAGGTAGCCATACAAAATTATGTTGTTTAGTCTCTCCCTTATCATTTTCATATTTTGAGTAGTCTTTTAAAGAAATATTAGCAAAATCATCTGGTTTAACAATATAGTAGAAACTAATTTCATGAGTTAATAAGCTATTTTTATCTGTATAAAAACTTTCAGCTATTGCGAATTCTTTTTGAATGGTAATATTAATATCAAGTTCTTCTTGCATTTCTCTAATTATTGCTGTTATGCTATCTTCTCCTAGCATAACATGACCACCAGGTAAACAATATGAAATATTATTTTTCATCTTTATTGTTAATAGTTTATTATCTTTAATTACTATACCATTAACTCTAATTTTTAATTTCTTTTTATCTGTTTTTATTTCTATATCTTCCATAATAATTCCTTTCATATTTATAAATTTATTCTATCAAAAATGTTTTATTAAGTCAATAATGGCGCTAATATTTTATATTAAGCAAAAACAAACTAAATTGTACTATAGATACAATTTGACCTACTTATTTAAAAGTTTATATATTGTGATATAATTAATATAGAAAAAAGTTATAATTTTAAAATCTTTTTATAAAATAAGAAAGTTTATACTAGGTTAAAGAAAATATACATAAAATAAAGGTATAGCAAAGTCGTTAAAAGCATATAATTTCTTTCTAATAGAAAGTTTATAAAAAATAAATAGACTTGCAACAAATGTTTGCTATAATATAAAAGGAAAATAGGATATAAATTAAAAGAAGAAACGAAGGAATTTTTAGAAAAAATACAGAAGATTTATTTTTATAATTTCCAGCAAAAAAATATGAATTGTTGATTTTTCGGTATTTGTAAATATTAATAAATCGTTGGAAAAAATTTACAAAACGTTGAAATCTATTAATGTATATGCTAAAATATAATTGTAGAATGTTTAATTTTCAATAGTTTAACTTTAACAACAGTTGTATTTAAATATAATTGCTTTTTGATTATATAATTCTAATTGTTTTGTTTAACTTTAACAACAGTTGTATTTAAATATACATCTAGTTGCATATGTATGTCTTAACATATGTGTTTAACTTTAACAATAATTGTATTTAAATGGTTATTTTTCAGCAAAAACTGAAATACCTAATTTATGTTTAACCTTAACAATAGTTGTATTTAAATAACAAATTTTGGAACAAAAAGATATATTGTTCAAACGTTTAACTTCAACAATAGTTGTATTTAAATACATTTTGAGTTATACCAGTACAATATGCTCCATATGTTTAACTTTAACAGTAGTTGTATGATAACCTGTCAAAAAATAGATTTAATCTAATTAATGATATTATGTACAAAGAGTTTTTTTATATCTTTATCTACTGAATACACGAAGTTACAAGAATTCTATTAAGCAATATGTAGACAGTTGTTTACTAAATTAAAAAGTTTTAGAAATAATGAGAGAGTCTAAAGCAAATTTTATCAATAATAAATGAATAATTTTATCCAATTTTTGTGATAATATTTGTGCTTCCAAATTCAAAAAAAATAGTTTTTTGCGAAATGAAGTGAAAATTTTTACATTCCATTTCGCAAAAATAAAAAAATGACTTTTGCGAAATGACATGCTATAATATTATTAAGGTGAAAAGAATATGAAATTAATAAAAAGAAATTACTTGCAAGAACTTATAGATGTAATAGGTACTCCAGATATAAAAGTCATAACTGGAGTTAGACGTAGTGGGAAATCAAAATTGTTAGAAATGTTTAAAAATTATATAGAAGAGAATATAAAAAATTCAAATATTATAAGTATTAATTTTAATTTGATAAAGTTTGACAAGTTTAGAGAATATCACGCTCTTAATAATTACATTGAAGAAAAATATATAAATGGAAAAAAGAACTTTGTTTTAATAGACGAAGTACAAATGTGTGCTGAATTTGAAAGAACGATAAATAGTCTTCATGCAGAAGAAAAATATGATATTTATATTACAGGTTCTAATGATTTCCTATTAAGCAGTGACCTAGCAACGCTATTTACGGGTAGAACATATGAAATTGAAATATTTCCATTTTCTTTTAAAGAATATATTGAATATTTTAATTATAAAGATATAGATGAAGCATTTACTAAATATGTTATGGAAGGTGGAATGTCTGGCTCTTATGTATATGATGAAAATAAGAAAAAATATAATTATATAAATGATGTGTATAATGCATTAATAGTTAGAGATATAAAGCAAAAATACAATATTCAAAATATTGCTTTGATGGATAGTTTAACGGAATTTTTAATGGATAATATTTCAAATTTAACATCATATAGAAATATTGCTAATAAATTAAATGAAAACAATACAAAAACAAATGACAAAACCATAGCTAGTTATATAAAATATTTATGTGATGCCTTTGCTTTTTATAAAATAAGAAGATATGACATTCAAGGAAAAAAGTATTTATCAACAATCGACAAATATTATTTAGTTGACCATACTTTTAAATATGCACGTTTAGGAACTAAAAATATGGATTATGGTAGAACATATGAAAATATAGTGGCTATAGAATTGTTAAGAAGAGGTTACGAGGTATATGTTGGTACTTTATATAATAAAGAAATAGATTTTGTGGCAATGAAAAGAAATGAAAAAATATACATTCAAGTAGCAGACAATATAGATAGTGATGGAACATTAAAAAGAGAAGTAGCACCTTTATTACAAATAAAAGATGCATATCCGAAAGTGATAATAGCAAGAACAAAGCATGATAATTATCAATATGAAGGAATACAAATATATGATATTGCAAATTGGTTAAATAGTTAAGATAATAATAAAAATATGAACTTGTTTTTTTGTTTAGTAAATAGAAGTTAAATAAAAAATAAGCCTTCTATCTGGCTTTAAGAATTAAATTATAATTTAATTACTAAAAAACAAAAATTGATAAAACTAGTAATGTGTTAAAAATAAAGGAGTTATACTCAAAATATAACTCCTTTATTACAGTGGTTGAAGTATTCTTATAGGAATTTTCACTAACAATTAATAAAATCTATAATTATATAGTATATAAAAGTATAGTTACATTTTGTTTTCTAATTTAATATTAAGATTTATAGCAATTGTTGAAATTATAGATAATATAAATATTATATAAAATACTTTTTCTCCAATAAATTTTGCTACAAAAGCTAATAAAGTAAATATAAGAACTTCTGTAAAACATAAACTCATTTGTCCTACTACTGACAACAATTCGTTATCTTCTTTAGCTTGTTTTATTATATTTTGTATTGAAGTATCAATTGAAGTTTCATAAACCTTTTCTAAATTATCGCTTAATGATTTATTGAGTGATATTGTTATTTTATTTTTAGCAAATACAAATATTATAGTAACAATGATTTTAATAATTGTTACTAAATTATTAGATTTTGATATATTTTTATCTGAATATTTCCCTATTAATATTATAGTAATTATTTGCAATACTAATGAAATTATTATTATTGATGAAAATAAAGTAAAATCTTTTAATATTAAGTATACATACAATGGTACAAATTGTCTTTCTATTATATGGCTTGCCCTTAATGAATAGATATATTTATACTTATTTTTACTATTTAATATATATTTTATTGAAGATTTAAAAGCACTTTTTTTATTTTGAGGTTTATAATCTATTTTTCTTATAAAAACATACTGCAATAAAAATGATATAATAATTATAAGTAATAAAACAATATTATTATTAGTTATTACTCCCCAAGTAACTAATGCACTTCCCATAGCTTGTCCTATTATTTTTGAAATTTTAAAAAAACTATTAAACCTTCCTTTATGCTCTCTATCTATGTATTGACTAGATAAAGCATCTGTAGTGGGATTTGACAGCCCATTAATCCCCATAACTATTATAAATAAAATTAAAGTATTTTTTAGGTCTGTGCTATTTATTATGATAAATGAACTTATTATTCCAAAAATATTTGATATTAGATTACATTTTGCTATCCCTAATTTACTAGATAGGATCATGAATAATGGTGTTACAAATCCAGTTATCCCAAATCGTAATCCAAATATTAATAAGATTAACCATATAGGCAATCCATTTTTATATAACATAACTGTTCCATATGTTTCAATCAATGTATAGGCAAAACTATATGAAAACCATTCTAAATATATATATTTATATTCTTTTTTGTAAAAATATTCTTTCATCTATTACTCCGAAAATTGTTTTAGTTTTATCATGTAAAAATTCAATTGTAAAGCAAATTTTTTCTAATTTATGTAAATGATAGTGTGGTAGTACAAATCAATAGCCATGACACTTCAAAAAAAAAGATGCCTTTATACAAAACTAAATCCTATAAAGACACCTAAAATGGTCGGAGTGACAGGACCCGAACCTGCGACCTCATGGTCCCAAACCACGCGCTCTACCAACTGAGCTA
>CANRQA010000011.1 GCA_947632635.1 uncultured Clostridia bacterium
CAAACGGCTATACTGGAAGTGTCGTAAGGCACAGTACAAGCGATGGAGGTCCACAAGGGCTATGGGAGGTTGCTGTTATATACGACGGTAAGCCTGTCTATGACACAGGCATTACCACCGATGTTATCGGCTTTCTGACAGCAGATGATGTCGAAGAAGTCCTCCAGCAAATCCGTGAATTGCCGGAAAGGACCGACGCTGCCTAACTCCAACGAGGGAAGGTCCCTCACCACCAAGAGTGAATTCTCTAGGTGGTTTTTTCTTTTATAGTAAAAATTACATTTTAAAAATATCCTTTAAAGCGAAAAAACATGGGAATAACAATTTAGTTAGATACACTAGATATATACTAATACGCATATAGTAATTGATAGTTGTCAACATATTGACATAATTAATATTTTATGGTATAATCATATTGATTCTAATTATTATTGCCTTTCAAAATTTTTAAGGCATATATTTTCAAAAAAATTTTTTTAGGAGGTACTACACATGAATGCAGAAAAAGTAAAAGAATTAAAATGGATACCTGTTAAAGACTGGCATACCCTGCCATGTTCGTGCAATGGTCTTTATTCCTATCAAGTCACAAAAAGAGATTGTGAAGATTTTGTTGAAAATTTAATAAGAATGGTAGCAAGAAAATTAAATATTAAATATGAAGAATTAGCACCTATTATAAAAGAAGAAAATACAGCATTTTATAACTACATGAACAGAATATTTTATAGTAACTACTGTTTTAAATATGATTCTCTAGCATTAAATATACTTAAAAAAATGCTTTGGATGCCTGATATTACAAACATTTCTGATACATTTAATGAGTCACCAGTTGATAAGATTATAAATGATTTTAATTCATTAAGCGATGATGAAAAGTTTCAAGTTTTAAAAAGGTTAAGTAAAGTATCAATAAAAGTCGAATTTTCTTAAAAACACATATAAATAACCATATAATAGATATTTCTATTATATGGTTATTTTTTATATACTAATTCATAACAAGTTTATTTTTCATATTTTTTTATTTTAGGTATATTTTGTCCTACTATTAGTATTGCAAGAGTAAATATTATCATTAATATATTTAAAGTATTAATATTATTAGTAAAACTTACTAATAATATTATTACAAAACTTGCTGTTCTTCCAAGATTTAAAAAGCCCTCACGTATAGCCCAAAATTCAGCTTGCACTTCTTTTCCTATAACTTTACTATCAGATATATTAAATAATCGTATTTCTCTTGTACAATTTAGTATTCCTGCAAATATAACATAAATAAATTTGTATATTATAATTGTAACATTATTTTTGCATAATAGTAGAATTATTAATGCTATAACTGGTAAAATACTAGATATAATTATAACATTTTTATCATCTTTACTTTTATATACTTTTCCATATATACGTAATGCTACCATTAAAAATATTGTTGCAATTGATGATATTATTCCAAGATTTAAGTCTGTATTAAAAGTATTAAATATTAAAATAGTTACTAAAGTAGCAAGTCCTGAACTACCATTCAAGCTAAGTCCAGTAAGGAATTCTACTATAAGTACTTTTTTTAATTCGCCGTTTTCTTTTATTTTCTTAATTGTTTCAATTAAATTAAATTTTCTACTTTTAGTATCTTCAATTGGTTTTAACAGAAATGATAATATTATCTGTATAAGTGATATTACAAGTATAATAATTGCCGTTAATTCATAATTTGTTACAGTAATAATAGAGCCTAGTAATATTGGGCATAAAACATTTACTATTGATGATACAATTGTTGATTTAACTGTATAACCTGTCCTATTTGAATTATCTATTTTATTTATAACAAACATATTATATGGGAACCAATATGCACTTGCTGAAACACCACTTAATATTGCTATAAGTGGTAAATGATTAGTTATATCTTGTTTTAATATTATTACAGTCATAATATATACAAAGTTTATAATAATTCCTAATCTAAACATACCAATTTTAAATTTGTTTTTTACTATACAGGCTACTACAAAACTTCCAAGCCCTAGTAATATATCTGCTATAATATTATATATTGATAATGATACTATGCTTTCATATGATGTTTTTATAAAATAAACTGTCAAAAAAGGACCTAAAAATAAATCCATTATAGTTTTTATTGCATTTATTGCAATGATAATATTTCCCTCGTTTTTCATTATTCTCTCCTACTTTTATATCATTTTATCACAATATGTTTTAATTTTCTACATATTTTTTAAATTTAAAATAAATTTCAACAAAAAGAGCTATCTTGACTTTGCAAAATAGCTCATATATTAAAAATTACATATTATTATGACATTTCATACATATTCCCTCATCTGAAAATTCATTAGAATAAGTCCAACATCTAGGGCATTTTAAACCAGTAGATTTTTCTACTTTTACAGTTGTTTCATTATTAGATTTTTCAACATTAAGTTTTGATATTATTGCAACAAGCTCAATAGCCTTTAAATTTTCTAATATAAATTCATAATCTTTTTCATCAGCATAAATTGTTATTTCACTATCTAGTGCACTTCCTATTATTTTTTCAGCTCTTGCATTTTCTATTGGTTTTGCAAGTATTTCTTTTACTTCAAAGATTTTATCCCATTTTTCTATTAATTTATCATCTACATATTTTGTATCTTCAACAGGGAAATCTTCAAGTAATACACTTAATTTTTTCTCATCTTTTGTAGTCATATATGAATATATTTCTTCAGCTGTAAATACAAGAATTGGTGATATTATTTTTGTAAGAGTATCTAAAATGTCATACATTGTTGATTGTGAGCTTCTTCTTAAAGGATGATTTACATTAAATGTATATAGCCTATCTTTTATTACATCTAAATACTTACTTGAAAGTTCTACTGTACAAAATCTATGTAACTCACTATATACTAAATGATAATCATAATTATTGTATGCCTCATTTACATATTCAATTAATTTGTTTAATTTATACATAAAGTATTTATCAAGTTCATCTCTATTTTCATATTCAACATAATCAGCTTTAGGGTTAAAATCAGCAGTATTTCCAAGTAAAAATCTTATTGTATTACGTATTTTTTTATACACTTCTGATACTTGTTGTAGTATTTCTTTTGATAATCTTATTTCACTATGATAATCAGAAGATGTAGCCCACATTCTTAAAATATCTGCTCCATATTCATTAACAATATCAATTGGCGAAATACCATTTCCAAGTGATTTAGACATTTTCCTACCTTCGCCATCAACTACCATACCATGTGTAACAACTTCTTTATATGGTGCTTCCCCTTTAGTTGCAACTGATGTTAAAAGTGATGATTGAAACCAGCCTCTATATTGGTCATTTCCCTCCATATATACATCTGCTTTTCCATTTGGTAAACCATATGTTTCATTTAATACAGCTGCGTGAGATGAGCCCGAATCAAACCAAACATCCATTATATCTGTTTCTTTTACAAGTTCATTACAACCACATTCACATACAGGTATTCTTCCTAAAATTTCTTCTGGTGTTTTCTCAAACCATGCATTTGAGCCCTCTTTTGCAAACAATTCTTTAACTTTTTGTATTGTATTATCATTTATATATTCTTTTTTGCAATTCTTACAATAAAATATTGGTATTGGCACTCCCCAAGAACGTTGACGTGATATACACCAATCTGCTCTATCTTTTATCATGTTAGTCATTCTGTCAACTCCCCAGTCAGGATACCATTTTACATTTTTTATTTCTTCTAAGGCTTTGTCTCTAAAATTATCAATTGAAGCAAACCACTGTGTTGTAGCTCTATATATTACTGGCTTTTTACATCTCCAACAATGAGGATATGAGTGAGTAAGTTCACGTTTTGCAAATAATGCTTTTATTTCTTCTAAATATTTTACAATTTCTTTATTTGCTTTTGCATAAAACATACCTTTAAAATTACCAGCAAGTTCTGTCATATGTCCATTTTCATCAACAGGTACAATTATTTCAATATCTTTATATTTTTTACAACATAAATAGTCTTCATGTCCATGCCCTGGTGCTGTATGAACAAGACCAGTACCAGCATCAAGAGTTACAAGTAAGTCTTTATCTGAGCCAAGTATTAGTCTTGATGTTTTATTTTCTATAAATGGATGTAAACAAATAATATTTTCAAGTTCTGCACCTTTATATTCAATTATTATTTTATATTCACTTATCCCACCTATATTCATTACTTCATCTACAAGGTCTTTTGCTACTACATAATTTTCTTTTACTCCGTCTTTAATTCCTTCTACTAAAGCATAGCTAAAATCTGGATTTAATGTAATAGCTTGATTTCCAGGCAAAGTCCATGGTGTAGTAGTCCATATTACTACATATGTATTATTTAAATCAACATATTTACTAAATAGTCCTTTATCTTGTTGTACTTTAAACTTTACATATATTGAAGTAGATGTTTCATCTTTATACTCGATTTCTGCTTCTGCTAAGGCTGTTTTACAATCACTGCACCAATATACCGGTTTTAAATCTCTATATATGTATCCTTTTTTATACATATCGCCAAATACACCAATTTGTGTTGCTTCAAAATTCTTATGAAGTGTTAGATATCTTTTACTCTCATCTCTATAATCTCCAAGACCACCTAAACGTTCAAATTGTACTGCAGTTTTTCTAACAGCATTAAGTGCAAAATCCTTACATATTTCTCTAAATTTTGCCACTCCTACATCTGCTTTTTCAACTTTTAGCTCTTGTTGTACTTTCTTTTCAATAGGTAATCCATGTGTATCCCAACCAGGTACATATGGGCTATAATAGCCATTCATTGTTTTGTACCTTATTATTATATCTTTAAGAATTTTATCTAGTGCATGACCTGCGTGTATATCACCATTTGCATATGGTGGTCCGTCATGAAGTACAAATTTTTTACCAGTATTTTTATTTTTTTCAAGTGCTAAATAATATACTTTATTATCTAGCATTCTTTTTAAAATGTCAGGTTCTTTTTTAGTCAAATTACCTCTCATTTCAAATTCTGTTTTTGGCAGATTAAGTGTTTTTGAATAGTCTTTTTTTTCTTCCATAAGAACATCTCCTTTTTTTATTAAAAAACTCACGCACCTGTATATGTAGGCGCATGAGTATTTTTACACATTTTTATTCCTAAATATACAACATACTAACATATGTGTCCTTTATAACGTAAGGAATACGGCATCGCTTACTATTATTTCAGCTAGCAACTCAGAGATGATTTTCAACATATGCTACTCTAACTAGGCTTTCACCGTCCCTAGCTCGCTAATGTATTTTACAGTATGTTTACTCTTTCTCGTCATAGTTTTTATATTATTTATTTATTAATTTATTCATATTATATCAAATTATATTGTATAAGTCAACTATTTACAAAAAGTGCCTAGAAATTTTATCTAGACACTTTTTTGATAGCTTAATTTGCTAAAAGTTCAGCATTTATCACCTTTTCTTTTTCAGCATTTATATTTACTTCTTCTTTTGCTATTATATCTAACAATTTTTCATTTCCAAATATTCCGATTTTTTTATAATAATATGTAAAAATCGTTATGCAAGGTATATCGCTACTTTCATTTATACTTATATCCTCTTTTTTTACTACTTTATTTATATATTCTTCTTTACCATTATCATTAACTAAATACAACATATTTATATTATCGCCATCTTGTGATAATACCACATAATCATCATTTATAGCTGTTATATATTGTATATCTTGCACTTTACTTTCAGGATCAATTACTAATGTCCCGCCAAATATGCAATACATTACAAGTAATATAACAGAAAATCCACAAAGAATAAGTGAAAGAAATCTCCATTGCTTTGATTTATTCTCTTCAATATCACCATAAAAATTTAAAATGTTAGCAAACCATAAAAGCAACCCCGTTGCACTAACAAAAGCACGATTAATATACTCTTCCTCAATAGAAAAACTACAAGCATAAAAGAAATATAATAGAGAAATACCCACTAACGCTAGGTCAATTGCTATATAAGGTTTTGCATTTTTAACCCGCTTAATCGAAAAAATAGCATTAACAACAGTTGCCAAAATAATCAAAAGACTTACAATAAAAAGAAACATTTAAACTCCTCCTTAAAATTATTTAGTAAGTTATAAAATTTATATATCATATTTTATCATTAAATTTTAATTATGTCAATATTCATACAATCATTTTACTCAATTTAGCCTTTTATTTGTTCTATTCCTTTTATTAATAACAAAAGTGCCTAGAAATTTTCTAGACACTTTTTTGATAGCTTAATTTACTAAAATTTCAGCATTTATAACTTTTTCTTTTTTAACATTTATATTTACTTTTTCAGTTGTCATCTTTTCCAACAATTTTTCATTTCCAAATATTCCGATTTTTTTATAATAATATGTAAAAATCGTTATGCAAGGTATATCGCTATTTTCATTTATACTTATATCCTCTTTTTTTACTACTTTATTTATATATTCATCTTTACCATTATCATTAACTAAATACAACATATTTATATTATCGCCATCTTGTGATAATACCACATAATCATCATTTATAGCAGTTATATATTGTATATCTTGCACTTCACTTTCAGGATCAATTAATACTGTCCCACCAAATATGCAATACAAGGCAAGAGGGATAACAGAAACTCCACAAAGGATAAGTGAAACAAATCTCCATTGTTTTGATTTATTCTTTTCAATATCACCACTACAATTACAAAGATTAGCAAAGCATACAAGCAAACCAGTCGAACTAACAAAAGCACAATTAACATACTCTCCCTTAATAGAAAAATGACAAGCACAAATGAAATATAATAGAGAAATACCCACTAATGCTAGGTCAATTGCTATATAAGGTTTTGCATTTTTACCCCGCTTAGCCGGAAAAATAGCCTTAACAGCAGTTCCCAAAATAATCAAAAGACTTACAATAAAAAGAAACATTTAAACTCCTCCTTAAAATTATTTAGTAAGTTATAAAATTTACACATTATATTTTATCACATAATTTTAATTATGTCAACAATAATATAGTTGTTTTATTATTAACAATATCAAATATTTCTTTCATAGTTGTTTTTTTAAATATGTTTTTGTAATTATAAAGCAAATTACATTTTACTATAAATAAATTATAACTTTCTATTTCCTTTCATTAATAATAATAGGATAGCTAAATTACAAAATTTAACTATCCTATTTAATTGTAATATTATTTTAATATTCAAATTGTTGCAAATGCTCTATATCTCTAATAAGTAACTGATCTACATCCCCCATATTAAAAGTATCTACACTTAAATTTATATTATAATCTCTTTTAGCATTTGTTGCTTGAACATCTACAGTTTTAGCAATATCTTCCGGTATAATGGTATATTCATTCTTTTCATAATCATATATTTCGATATTTTGTCTATAATTTACTATACAATAAGACAATGGAGATACTGTAATTTCTTGATCACCAATAGTAATAATCGTTTCGTCAACAAAAAAGTATAAATCCTCACCATCATATAAAAATACATTATCTAACATTTTTCCATTTTCACTATTAAATTTTTTCACATACATAGAAGCATTCTCTTGAAAAACATTAGAAAATTCATCTATTTTATATAATGTACCACTACTAGGCTGTACTATTTCCATTTTAGATGGTAATATTACTTTTCTTAAAATATCTTTATAATAAATAGGAGTAGAATCTAAGTTTAATATCTTACCACTTTCTAATTTTAATTGTACTGATTCCTTATCTCTAATTAAATCTATCTTTCCACCATATTCTTGATACATTCCATAAAAATATTGATAATAATTTTGACCAGATAAATCTACTTTCTTATTTTTCAAAATAATATTATTAAATATTTGATAAATAATAAATATAAACAGCAAAGTAATTAATACAATACTAACTTTTAATATTGTATCCTTATTTATTCTAGTATTTAATTTCTTTTTAGTTTGCACTTTTTTATCTTTTTTCTCAACTTTATCTTTTTTATTGTTTTGCATTATCAGTTTCCTTTCTTATCCTACTAAATTCTTTTTCACTTCTATATTCCACTATATTATTTATATTTCTTAAAAAGAAATATATAGCAAATATCATTACAAAACCTTTCAAACTTAACCCCATTAGTGTTATTAGCACTGTATCTTCAACTTCAATAGAATAATTAGCTATTATATAAATAAAATATAATACTCCTACTTGCATAAGTGTGAAAAGTATTTCATATAAGGCACTTTTAGGTGATAAAATTATATATATAATAGAAGCAAATATAATCATTAATAAACAAATAATTAACAAATTTCTATCTATTATAAAAGTAGCATAAAAAATTAAAAATGTTTTTATAACTACAACTCCAATTTTTACGACATCTATATCTTTTAATCCTAAAAATAACCCATAAACTAAAAGTTTTATTTTATTATCCTGTTTAAATACCCTTATTACTAAATAGGAAAAAACTCCTATAATAAACATTAATAGTAAAAATGATAGCAGCAAAAGTCCACTTTTCATTATATAATATAAAATTATTTCCATTTTTTTATTCCTTTTCAATATTATGAGAAAAAAACAAATTAAATTTATTATGCTTATGCATATAATATCCTTTTACTTTCCCAATATCAATTACATCATCGTCAATTCCCAGTTCAACATTTCCTTCTATCTCTCCTATAATTGGTAAATAATCTTTCATAATAATCAAGTTATAATCTTTACTCATAATCTTTATATAACTAACATTTTCGTAATTTTTTACATCGCCATTTATATCTAATAATTGAACAATTATATTATCTTTCATTTAGACTACCTCTATATAATAGACTACTTTCATCTACCTGATCATACGCTCCATTTAAAATATCTTCTACATCTTTTAGCGTATCTATAATACTTACCATTTTACCGGCTTTTCCAGTATAATTTTCTGATACAAATAATGGTTGCGTAAAATAATTTCTTAATTTTCTAGAACGATAAAATACATTCTTATCACTGTCTGAAAGTTCATCTATACCAAGTACGGCAATAATCTCCTCAAGTTCTTCATATCTAGTTAAATATTTAAGGACTTGTTGTAATAATTCATAATGCTTTGGCCCTATTCTTTGTGGATCTATAGCTTTACTTGTAGATTTAAATACATTAATTGCCGGATATAATCCTTTTTCAGCAATTTTTCTATCAAGTACAATCTGGCCATCTAAATGAGTCATAATAGCTTGAACAGCATCATCATTAATATCATCTGCTGGAATATATATTGCTTGGAAAGAAGTAATTGAACCATTTTCCGTAGAATTTATTCTCTCTTCTATTTCATTTATATCAGATACCATTGTAGTTGGATAACCATTTTCTATAGGTATTCTTTTCAATTCTGTTGAAATTTCAGATTTAGCTTGAACAAATCTATATATATTATCTATAAAAAGTAATACGTCTTGATTTTTCTCATCTCTTAAATATTCTGCAAGTGTAAGGCCACTATAAATGGCTTTTGAACGTGAACATGAACTATCACCCATTTGCCCAAACACCATTGACATTTTATCAAGCAAATTTGATTGTATCATTTCAGCATACAATTCTTGTCCTTCACGAGAACGTTCTCCAACTCCAACAAAAATCGCATTAGAGCTAAATCTTTTATATATATTGTTAATTAATTCTTTTATTAAAACGGTTTTTCCTACACCAGCTCCACCAAGTAATCCCATTTTATATCCTTTTTGTAATGGTGCAAAGAAGTCTATTACTTTTATTCCTGTCCACAATATATCTCCATTAATATTAATATCCTTAATAGATAATTTCTTTTCATAAACGTTTTTTCTCTTATAAACTTTAATTTTATTTCCGTCAATCAAGTCTCCATAAGAATTAAACATTTTTCCTAAGATCTCATCAGAATATTGTATTTTTAAGCCACCTTCAATTAATTCTAATTCCACACCTTTCTTCAAACCATAAACACTTTCAAAAGGTATAGCAAAAGCAATATTAGAATCAATTTCTACTATTTCAAATCTACGAATCAACCTATTGGCCTCATCTCTATAGTATAATATGTCATTAATCTTTACATCATCCGTATTTAATAAAATTTTTACATTTAAATCTGATATACCAATTATAGTACCAACTTTATTACCTTCCATATTTTTCTCCTTATGTATTCATTTTAATTTTATTTATATTATCAAGTTGCTTTTTCAAATTATTTTGATTTATTATTTTTCTTCTATATCTAGTTTCTTCTTCCTCTATTTCATCAATTTTTTTTAGAGACTCTTTTGTAGTCATTTGTCTCATTATATTCTCGGAAGCATAACTATTTTCTACAGCTACTTTAATTTCATACCCCAAATACAATGCAATTATATTTAAAAGTATATCATTAATATCTCCTTCTACGACAAAGTCCTCTTTATATTCATCTGTATCTGATTTTATATTTTTATCTAAAGGTAATATCCTACTTTTTACACGTTCTATTCTACTTATATTATAATAATGATTATATACTATATTTATTTCTTTATATTTTGAATCTTTTATTGCATTATACATTATTTGGTGAATTTTTTCAGAACTTTCAAAATATTCTTCTTTTGTCATAGATAATATAGTATTTGAATATTCTTCATTTTTTATTATCTTCTTCCCTATGATAATTTTATCATTTTCATCATCCATATTTAATACTTCACGTATATTAGAATTAAAGTTACCACAAAATCCTAAATCATTTGCTATATAAATATTAAGTTCTTTACCTGTTTCATTCATTTTTATGGTCTTTTTATCTAATATTAAATTTTTATTATTTAATATGTTATCTATAAAACTTCTTACAGACTGCTCATATCCAAAATACTTATCTGCTTTCTTTTTTGAAGAATCAACTCTTAATAAAGAATAAAAATTCATTACTTTAACAACACTTTTAATCTTCATATTAATTTTTCCTCCTAAAGCCTATAGTAATTTATTGACAAAAATCCTTAAATCTCTCTAGCATTTCTTCAGTAGTAAGTGGTTCAAATTTATTCTGTTTTAAAAGATTTTCTATATTTCTTCCTTCATTTAGTTTTGCTCTTAATTCTGCACCCATTTCATCAATATTGGCAAGTTCATATACTTCTTTTGTTTCTAGATAATTTAATAATTTTAATCTAATCTGTGCTCCCATTTTCTTGATCTGTTTTGTTTGAACTGCCCCTCCAAGTCTTGATACAGATACTCCATAATCAATAGCTGGCTTTTGACCTTTTAAAAATGCTTTATTAGATAATACAATTTGACCATCTGTAATTGAAATTATATTAGTAGAAATATAATCTGTAATGTCTCCACCTTTAGTTTCTACAATCGGCAAAATTGTTATAGAACCACCATTTTTGTGTTGGCATCCTTTTTCTAATAATCTTGAATGAGTGTAGAAAATATCAGCTGGATAAGCTTCTCTACCAGGCGTTTTATTAGATACCAAGCTTATTTCTCTATATATTTCTGCATGTCTTTTTAAATCATCTATCACTACTAATACATCTTTTTTTTGCATCATATACTCTTCGGCAATAGATAATCCAACATAGGGGATAAGGCTTAAAACTGGTGGTTTATCATCATTAGTTGCAACAACCATCATAGTATAACTTAAAGCATTTCGTTTTAACAACTCGTTATAAATTGTTTTTATCTCCTTTTTGGTTTTTCCAACTGCAATATATATACATATTACTTGGCCATTTTCTCCAGAAACCTGTTTTTGATTTACTATCGTATCTAATGCGATCTGCGTCTTACCTGTTTTCTTATCTCCAATAATTAATTGTCTTTGACCTTTACCAATAGGATATATTAAATCTATTCCTGCAATACCAGTCAATAAAGGTCTACACACAGCAGTTCTATCAATAATCGGTACATTTGGTCTTTCTATATCAATATATTTAAAATTTTCAAAAGGCTTACCAGATAGTTGATCTACACCAAATATATCAATAATCCTACCCATAGAATCATTTGAAATTATAGCCCTAAATTTTTCTCCAGTTAGATTAACCACATCACCTTTTTCTATTTTAGCATATTCTTTTACAATAGCCACACTTACAGAATTTTCATAAATAGCATTTACATAGCCCATACCCTTTTGCATTATAATTACCTTTTCAAAATACATGGCATTTTCTAATCCAGATACTTCAACTATATAATCTTTTATTCTTATTACTTTACCAGAATCAAAAATATTTCTCATATTTTTTATTTTTGATACTTTATCATTAACAAGATTTGTTATATGTGTCTCCATTTTATACTATCCTTCCTCTTTATATGCTATAATCATATATCTTATTTCTATATTTTATAATAATTCCTTCTGACATATTATTATATTGTTTCATTACAATATTTTCATCTATTAAATCATACCTTTTATCTAATCCATTAGTGTATATATATATTACTGGATCTATTTCTTCTAATCGTTGTTCAATATATTTTATTAATTCTTTAATATTAAATTTATTACTTTGTATCATTTTATCAAAATGAACTAGTTTCTTTTCGGTATCAGTTAAGACTTCATTTAATAAACTAATTTGATCTTTTCTATCTAAAGTTAAACACCCATATATACTATTATTGTCAAATTTACTTCTCAAATCTTTTAAAGCTTTATATTCTACAATTTCATTATCGTTTTTATGTTCTTTTATAAAGTCTTTTATTATATTTTCATTATCTACTGTAAAAATCTTTTTTATTTCTTTATAGTTATTAAAAAATTGTGTCTCTCGATATTCGGGTGTTTTTAGATCAAATTGTAAATCTATTTCTTTATCTACTTTATCCTTGGCTTTCTGAGATTGTTTAATATTATTATATAATTCTTTATCATTATTTTTATCTAATATATTTTTTTGACTTTCTATTTCATCTAATTTTACTTTAATATTATCTAGCTCAGTTTGTTTTTCTTCCAATAGATAATCATAGTTTTGCAACTTATTAACAAAATATTTTTTTGCATTTACATTTATATTCTTTATTATATTTTTAAATAGTATAAACACAAATACAAGCATAATAATAATTAATATAACTGCTACAACTATCAACTCTATCATGATTTTTTTCCCTTTCTAAATATTTTCTATACTATTAATGGATTATAAAATAGTAATAAGAATGTAAATGCAAATAAAATTAATAAAAATATTGCAAGAACTATAAGTACAGTCATGACTGCATGTGTAATATCACTTTTAGTTTCTGGGTTTCTACCAACTGATTCAGCTACTTTAGAACCCAAATTTCCTAATCCAATTCCCATTCCTAAAAAAGCCATACCTATCATTATACCTATACAATATAAGGTTGCTACTAGTATTTCTATATTTTCCATATCTATATTTCCTTTCTACTTATTATTTATAATTTATAATCTTAGCTTTTACATCTGTTCCAACTTGTATACCATTATATCGTGTATTTTCAAGAGTCATACTAATGTTAGAACCAAATTTTTCTTTATATTCAGATGGTATTTCAAAATTTCCAGAATATCCTGAAGATGCCGCTTTTTCTAAATCTTCTCCGCTTAAATCTATACTTAACGCATTGTTTCTATTATCATCAACATACACAACTAATTGTGCTCCCTCATCATAAATATATGAACTATCTAATTTTAGTGTATAGTATATCTTATCAAGCGATACTTTTGTAATCTGCAAACTTTCACTTGGACTAGTAGTTCTTGTTGACATTTCATCTTCTATTATACTTTTTGAAGTTGCATCTGAATTTATTATTTTATATCCAAGTTTAACTATATAATCAGTATTTGGCTTTAAATTAGTTAGTCTATATGTAGTTGAACTTTTATCTAAAGAAATATTATAACTATTTAAATTATCCGAAATTGTGGCATATACAACATTAAATCTATTTTCAGGATCATCAACAGAATAATTTATATCAATAAATGTAGCTCCTGCATTAATACTATTTAAAGCAATGCTCCTATTTAACTTATAATCCTCTTCACTAGTTTCTTTATTCTTGTTATATAATTTATTAAATGATTCTGAAATATTCCCTATCCAATCATTTAATACGTCTACCCAAGAGGTATCACCAGAATTACCAGAATTTCCATTTTCTATTATTGTTGTAGAATTAGAATTATTATTTGTTATATTCGTATCACCTTCTGCAACTACAATTTGATTTTCATCTTCATCTTTTTCTTCTGGTTTTAAATACTCATTTGTACTTCCTATTATTTTCTTTAGGTCTATATCTTTATTATTAAATTTTAATGATTCATTTGCTACATCAAATTCAAAATCATTTGTACTTATTATCATTTCTTTTATCGTTTTTATATTTATTTCATTATTTAACAACAAACTATTACCTAATTTATCTATTATCACAATTAAATAATTGTGTGTAAGAAGTGAGCCTGTATTATTTTTTATATCTTTTGCAACTAATAAATATTTTCTATCATCAATTTTATAAAATCTATTTTCTACTAAACTATTAATTGGATTATACCCTGATATTTTATTAACATTTCCTCCATCTAATACTTGATAAAAGTCACCAAATAATTGTAAAGAATTTCTATACGTATCATATAGCACTGAATATTTTCCTAATTTATATTCTTTGTTAGTTTCATCCTCTTTTAAATAATAATTGCCAGTCCATTTTTTTGATATAACAGCAGTATTTTCTAAGTCTATATAATTATAATCATTATCATATAAAAAGGCTGTATTTTCAATTTGATATTCTTCTTTGTCATTTCTTAATACTAATGAAATTGCAAAAGACAATATAACAAGTATTAAAACTATGACAATAGCAAATATTGTAAAATTCATTTTATTACCTGATGCTAAATATCTCAAAAGGCATCACCTCCTACCTCATTAATCTTTTTTATATATATAAATTATTTCCCTACTATCTACAAGAAGTTTTCCTGTTTCACTTCTTTTATAAAATTTTAATGCAATAATATAAGAAGTTTCGTTATTTCTAAATATTATTGGTAAGGTTAATTTATAATAATTTGTAAGTTCATTTTCTATAACCTGTTCCCAACTTTCTTCGTCTGGTTCAAAGCTACCACTTGTAACTAGATTATTGTCATTACTATATAAAGAATAACTAATATAATTTATATCTTGTAAATTATATGAATCGTAAAAATTAATATCGACTTTATTATCATTTTTTTCAACTACAGTACTACCAACTACTATACCAGTATCATTATTAATAGCCTCTATTTTACGTGTAATAATTTCTTGATGTGAATTCCCATGATTTTGTGTGTCAACATTTATTATAATATTAAGCTCATAAGTATATGAAAAATCTGCATCTTTAATAATAACAGAATAATTTGTAGCATGTTCTAGTAAATTAAATGTATTATTAGTTATGTCTTCACCTTTATTATTATAGAAATTTACTGATTCTTTATCACCATTATTAGCTTTATATCTTTTTACTTCTATTTTATATGTCCCACGATTATTATTATCCTCACCTAATACTACATAATCTAGGTCATTAATAGATATTCTCGCTGTTATTTTTTTATTTTCTTCTTCTAAATCTCTAGTTATTTTAATACCTACAGGTGGTGATTCTAAATCTTTTAAATAAAATTGATATTGATATTCTTCTATTGTTATTTCATTTACCATTGGTATAACTTTTAAAATATATTTATTACCAAAATCAAACTTATTAATTTTAGGACTAATATTTATCCTTTCAGATATTGAATCAAAACTTTCAGTTTTACTTTCAAATTTTGAATTAATTACTTGTAATTTCCCATTTACTATACTATATTTATTACTACTTGAGGTATTAATAATATTATCATCAGTAAGCTGTACCATTTGGGTAGCATTACCCTCATCGTCACATTTCCAAAATTCATATATAATCTTTTCAAACATTGTTGACCTTTTTTCATTTATATTAAAGCTAATATTTAAAGACTTATCATGATAACTAGTTGGTTTGTATACAACCTCCATTTGATTAATACCTATATTATTTAAAGTATCAAATGAATATTCTCTTTTTACTATACCTGTATCCATATCATACATATATACATATTCATTTTTAGGTGTTGAAGCTATATGACACTTAAATCTTATCCAATAACTACTTGCAGATTTAAGACCTTCTAATTTTAAATTATTTATATCTACTTCTTTTACTTCTGCATTATCCCAATCAGGTAAATTTTGATCATCTGCAAGGCATATCTCTGCATATATTGCATCTATTTGCATATCCTGTGGTTTAAGAATTTCTGCATCAATTGAGGCTGTGGTTAAAGTAGTATCAATATTATGAACTCTTATACTAGGTATAATATTTGTTATAGTAAATTTATTATCAGTTGGTATTGTAGCTGCAATTTGTTTTTTGCCTATTATTTTTTGCACAATAACACTATCTTTATATTTTAATCCTTCTTGCGTATACAACAATTCATATATATTGCTTGAATTTAAAGTTAATTTTGCTGAATTACCCTCATTAGCTGTGAAATTATACTTGTACATGTTTCCACTAATTCCATTAACTCTATCTTCAATAAATTCTTGTTTATCATTAATAGTCATATATGGATATGAATTGTTAGATGTATTAACATAAGCAGCATACTCTGATTTTTCCAAAGGAATATATCCAATCATTCCTGTATCGTAATATAGTGTTATATCACAAGCTATTTCCTTTCCTATTATATCATTTTCTTTTGCAATTTCTGCAACATCTATTTCAATATAATATTTATTTGTATCATTATTATACAATAATCTTCTCAAAGGTAAAGATATTTTACTTTTACCCCCAATCGTCAAATCCACCTGTACATTAGCAATTTTTGCACATTTAGAAGGTAAACCATCTAAAGTTACGGTTACTTTATTTGGTGATTTCTCTACGTCATAGCTCTCAATGTTATATGTAATATCCTCCATATCTTCAATACCCTCAAACTTTTGTTTAACTAAATTACGCTCAATATATTCTGGAGATGTAACCTTATTTAATGAGCATTTATATTTAGCTATGTATGTCACATCCTTGGTTAATTTGTCGAAAGTTACTTCTTCATTAAATACGTCTACATCTATTTCATGTTCCTGATTTTTAGATGCGTCTACAAACAATAACATATTAGTATTACCATTTTTATTATATTCTAATGCTTTATCATAATCATGACATGAATAGATATATGTCATTGTTGTTTCATCTGAATTTTTGGGGTACATCACAAAAATTGGTTCTTGTTTATTTGGAGAAACTACACTAGATTTTAAGCTAGTGTTATCCATTGAGGGATCTACATAATGTGGCCATTCAAATACTTCACCATTTTCATCTTCAAATTCTACTGTATATGTAAAATAGTATGAATCTCCTCTATGCATTCCTGTTTTATTATCTTCAAGCATCGTAGCGGTAGTTCCACTATCAAGTTCAAATACACAAGATGGAACTTTGTTATCTTTTTCAAAAGGTATAGTCTTAGTTAATTGTTTACCATCTTTACCATAGACGGGATTTCCATTACTATCCCATACATAGTATGTGATAGTTTTTGGTTTATTAGTACCTGTATTTTCAAATAATGCACGTACATAATATCCAACAACTGTTTCATCATTAAGATCAGGATTTTTCTCTATATCATAATTTGTAGAATTTTTATTTAAAACTTCTTGCAAAGAAAATTTACTCTCATCATCATCTGGTGGAGTAGGTATTGTTCCCTTTCCTTTCATAATGATATATGCTGCAGAGAAAGGTCTATTATCAGTCTTATCAATATACTTTTCTTCATATGTTCCTTTATCTAATGATTCATTAAACTCACACCATACTGGTATTTCATTTCTATAACTTGTTCCATCTACTGAAACAGTCGTTAATACTACATAATTTATTTCTTTATAGTCTGCTTCAATCCCCCCGCCAATCATGGAGGGTGTTAATGATAAAGTATTTTTACACACCAAATCAGATAAAGATGTTATATTATTGTTACCGTTAGCATATATTGCATAATTTGAATTATTTATTGTTAATGTCCAATAATCATCATCAGGATTAAAGTTTGAACCGCCCTGCATAACAAAAGTAATACTATCTAAATGTTTTTCAGCAAAATCATCGCTTTGTAAATTTACATCTAAAGAAAATGCCGTATCTAATTTATCAGTATCCACAGAATATTTTACTTCTATTGGTGTATATGAAGCAGTTGTTACAACAACATTTCCTATAATTCCTCTTACTACTGGATTGCTATCATCTAAATCAACAGTTCCACTTAAAGATATAACATAAGAAGTTTCTGCTCTTAAACCTTCTAATTTTATTGGTATTGCATAAATTTGTTCTTTATTTTTTCCTTCAATTATTGAAATGCTACTTTTGTCAATAATAGTAAGTACTGTACCTTCGTCTCCTAAATTGTTTCTATAACTAACTGTAAGAGCATTTTGTTCATCAACAACTAAGGTGTTATCATTATCAGTTAAATATATAGTTCCTTCAATACTGATTGGTGTTATTTCTTTTTTCTCAAAGTTTAAAGTTGGAAATGTTTTCCCAGATAATATAAAAGGTCCACAAATATAACTTTCACTTTCCACTATTTTTTCATTATCGTAACTATTTGCAATAACTTTAAAACCATAATATGTATTTCTTATTATAGGGTCTTTTTCTTCATCGTTTCCAACATTTATTGTAATTTCATTGTCAGTTGTATCTCTAGTATATATAACATTTTGAGTATCATATGTTAATACTGTTTTTCCATCATCTCCAATACTAGGAACATATTTATATACAACATATGTATAGTTTTGTATAGAAGTATCTTTATCTTTTATATCTTCAATAAATAACTTAAATGTACCATTCTTTTTATCTATAGAATAATTAACTGCTTCAATACTTGCTCTTGCTTTTAAAGTCTTACAATCATTATAATATATTACCCAATCATCTGACATTTGAGTAGCACCATTATATTGTATTTTTGATATTTTTAATTTATAGTCTGTGTTAGACTCAAGATCTGTAAATGAAACTTGTTCTGCTTGGTTATTTACATTTCTCAAGGTTCTTTCTCTATTAAGGAGTTCTTCACCATTTGCATCTAATAAAGTAATGTTTGCACCAGATATATTACTATCATTAAATTTAACTTCAAAATTTAGTGTACTATCTGTAAAACCATTTTTATTTATATCAATATTTATTTTAGATGTAGTAAAAGTTTTATTTATAAAATTCTTAGAATATACAGTTTCATCAAGTATATATGAAGCTGTTACAATAATTGTGTATTGCGTATTTGGAAGTAATGTTTGTATATCTAAAGGAATATTTAACACACCTGGTATTTCATTTAATGTATAAACAACTTTTCCTGTTGAATTATTTATAATTTTTACACTAACATCTTCATCTTTTGATAACAAATCATCATCATCAGTAATTTTAATATTTCCTTTTACTCCTATAGCAGTTATTTCCATATCTTCAAATTTAAATGAAGGTTCATTTAATGCTTCTGCTACATCTATTGTTGTTTCATTATCATCAGTATCATCATATTCTATATCAGGAGTATCTATCTCAATACTATTATCTTGACCGCCCTCACCTATAACGGTATTTTGATTCTCTGTATTAGTATTGTTTGAACTTTCCCCATTTTGATATATATCAACGTTTCCATCTTTCTCCTCTTCATCATTTTGAGTTAAATCAATTAGTGTTACATTATCTTCTGAGTCTATAACCATATCTTCTAGACTCATTTTGTTTTCTCCATTCTTACTAACAATTTTTGTACCTAAATTAATTATTATGCCATCTCCTAAAGTAAGATAAGAATTAGATGAAATTGTCTGATAATTTATTTCTTGGTTATATATATTTATAATTTCATTATCAAAGTACTCAAATTCAACATATCCGTCAATATTTTGTGTTGTTCCACTACCTAATTCAATTTTTATATTATTACCTAAAACAATATATTTATTAGCAGATATTTTCCATATAGCATATTCAAAAGATATCTCTTTTTCTAGATTCTTAACGACATATCTATTTGATGCCTTCCTTATTTCTTTGTTTTGTCCAACATTATAATACAATATTGGATTAGAGTCAATATTGTTTAAATCAAGCAAAACTCCTGATTGTAACGCCATAATATTTCCACTTGAATAATGTATGAAACTATCATTTTTTACAGTTACTTTTTCACCCTCTGTATCATTAAATGTTATACTGTTATTGTACGTAGAGCTATATGTTTCATCTTGTACAAAGTAATGTCTTTCATTGGAACCACTTAAAATATAACCTGATTCACTAAAAGCAATTTTTTTACTTTCCTCAATATTAACAGTAAAATAGACTAAGGAAGCTATTAGTAGCAAGCCAATACTTATAAAAAATATAATATATTTCTTCATATCATTGTCTCCTTTTATATGTAAACTTAAACGTAAAACTTTTAATATATTATTTTTAATATTACCATATAGAGCTATTTTTTTCAATAATATCTTTTTTATTTTTTCACCAAATACTCTTTAATATACTAAAAACAATACGATTTCAGAGCAATTTTACATATTTATATTTTTTTTGTTTCATTATTATTACAAAATACGACAAATTTAGATAAAGAAGAAGTAGCATATGCTACTTCTTCTCTGCAACTGTATACATAACTGTTACTATTATACAAATTAATAATAATGTTGACACAAATATGATAATACCAAAATTATTAGTTCCATTTTTACTTATAGATAAATCAGTATAATATTTCACCAAATCCGCATTTTGATTTACTTTTTGACTTTCAGATATAGTTTCAGCATTTGCTACATTAAATAACTCGTCAGTATTATATACAACGTAGTCATTAGATTTAACATCAAAAGTGGTTACATATTTTGCATTATTGGATTCATATTGTATACTACTATTTCCGTAAATTCTCATTATTTTCTGTATATTCTATGTTATCGGTAATAGTATCATTTTCTTTATCATTAGAAATATTATTATCATTACTATCATTATAATTATTATTTGTAATATTATTTTTTGCTTCATCTATAGAAATATATTCTAATTTTTGAGCAAATTCATTTGCTTCTTCGTATCCTTTTTCTTCTATATCATATAACAGTTTTTCAAAATTCAAATTTTCTTTTATATAATCAATTAAACTAATTTTTTCTTTAACATTATTATTATATACTTCTTCACCTGTTATGTAATTAAATGCACATACTTTTCCATTATCATAATATACTAAAACAATATTTCTATCATTATTTATATTATTTGTTATAGAAACAATATTTTTATTTTTAAAACCGGAAGGATACTTAATTTTTGACATTAAATTATATAATCTGCCATCAGTTCCTAAAAT
This sequence comes from uncultured Clostridia bacterium, assembly GCA_947632635.1. Lineage (GTDB taxonomy): Bacteria > Bacillota > Clostridia > TANB77 > CAG-465 > CAG-465. Next base: position 21,671 of record CANRQA010000011.1, read on the forward strand.
TGTTTCATATTTTTTATCATTATAAGAATCAATTATAACAGAGTCTCCCTTAACTGATAAATTACTATCTGCCAAGTATATATTATTATTTTTCATAAATATTTGTTTATCTTTATACACATATTTTTTATCATCATCATTTTTTATAATTTTAGAAGTGTGGTAATATGTTTTAACTATGTTTTCTCCATATATACTTTCTGCAATAGGCTTGTTTTCATCTAATAACTTTATTTCATTATTATTTCCTGTTAACTGCATATCTTTTAGATTATATATTTCTCCGTTAATGTTCATTGCTAAGCCGTTATACATATTTACGTATTTGCCTTCTATATCTCTATTACTTGAGTATATATGATCATCTGTAATATATAAATATTCATCATCTATAATATCTATTATGTTCTTAACAGTTTTTGCTTCAATGTCATTTGTATTCCAGTTATTTAAATTAGATATTGATATTGTTAATGGTGTATTAAAATCATACTGTAAAGTATATACTTTTTCTGCAATATTTGTCTTTTCAACTACAATATTGCCATCTTGAGTCTTAACATCAAAGTATACATCATTACCAACTTCACTAAATTCAATATTTATTTTATCCACATCTACAGCATATGTATATACTTCAGGAAGTATTTGCAATTCATCTGCTATCATAAGACTAATCTTTTCTTCTTCAGCTGGCAACTCAATTTTTGGTTGATTTACATTTAAATTTGACTCATCCCAATATGTTTGATTACTTGATTCTGTTAAAATTTTTAGACTAGGAAAATAATTTTCATTATATCCATATCTTGTATTTCCAAAATTTAAGTTTTCAATAGATGAATAAGTTATCTCATTACTTAAATCTTCTACACTTAATAATGTATAAAACTCTTCATTTGCCACAATTTTTTCATCATTTATCTTAGAATTTTCATATATATATATACCATCCATATTGCAATACTGATAATTTTCAAAATCAGTTTTACTTCCAACATCACCTATTACCATAGATGATTTAGTAACATCTTGTGTTATAATGTTAGTAGCAATCAAATTACTTTCTATATATCCAGGTGAAATTCCAAATTCCATCATTCCTATCAAACCACCTACGGATTTATTTCCTTTAAGTATATGTTGTGAATCAGAATTTGCAACATAGTTCCATTTTATTGATACTCTATATTGTCTATCATCCATCTTTGAATTATCTAAATATCCTACTAACCCACCAGCAATATTGTCTCCAGTAATTGATGAATTTCCAACATAGCAATATTGAATATTTCCATATACAAATCCACCTGTTATACCACCTGACATATTTTTTGCCTTTATATCAGAATTAGTACAAAATGAATGCATTATTCCAAAATTTCCTGATGCTAATTTTGAGGCATTTTGTTCTTTTGTTCCTTGATAAAATCCCGCAATTCCGCCAGCATAATTAGTATTTGCAACTATAGTTGCGTTATCAACAGCTGCAGCATATATATGTCCAACAGAATCACCTGATATTCCTCCTACATAGTTATCGCCATGTATATTAACATTATATGAATATGCACCTTGTATAGAATAATTTCCAACAGAAGTAGTGTTTAAATTATATTGCTCTTGACCAACAATACCTCCAACATAGTTAGTACCTAATATATTAGGAGATACTTCTTTATTTGTATAAAAAGTTTTTGCATTTCTTATTATTGCTTGTGAAAGTCCAATACAACCACCAACATATTCAGTTCCTTCTATATTAACATTATCAATAGATGATATTTTATTTATTGTACCTGAAGTACCCACATATCCAACGCATCCACCAACATATTCAGTTCCTTCTATATTATTCTTTTCAGAAGTCATTGTATCAATGCCACCACTAACATATCCAACGCATCCACCAACATATTGATTTCCATTAATTACATTAGAAGAAGATAAACATTGATTAATTGTATTAACTCCATATCCAATACAACCTCCTACATATTTTGCATTTTCAGCTTCTACTTCATTATCTATGCTAGTTATTACATTGCAACTTCCACCTATCCAGTATCCAACTATTCCACCAACAGATTGTGTTTTTCCTATTATTTTGCTATTTGTAACTTCTAACGTATTAATATTTAATGTACTATCATACCCTATAATTCCACCAACATATTGATCTCCTTTTGCTAAACATTCAGTGGTATCATCAGTATCTTCTTTTCCATTTTCTTTGTACTGATATGCTTTTATATTTGTAAATGTACCTCCGCCTGCCACATATCCAAATATTCCACCTACATAGTTTCCAGTTGCATTTACATTTAAGTAAGTGCCTAAAATATTTTGACATGTAGCAGAAGAGTTTCTATACGCACATAATCCTGCAATATAGTTTGTACCCGAAACACTAATGTTAGATATATTACAAGATTCTATGCTACTTCCAGGACTTAATCTAACAATAGGAGCAATATAATCTCCTCCGTGAAGAAATTGTAATATTTGAAAAATTACAATCCTTTATTGGCACACTACTAGTATAAATGATACCTATTTCATTAATTACACCTTCTGCTTTTATTTTGCAATTATCAAAACTAATATTTTGAATGTTTGTTTTTATATCTTTTATTAAAGAATTACTAGATGAATTAAAAGTTAAATTTAAATTAGAGATAGTAATAGGTTCATCGGCTTCAATTCGTGCAACAATAACATTTAACTTTGAAACATCTTTTAGATCTAAATCATTTTTTATTTTGTAATTTTCAGCAAAGTCATCGTTCATATAATTATTCCAATCATCGACATTATATATATCTCTATAAAATCTTAATTTTATTTTAAATGATGTTTCAAACATTTTTTCCTGATTATCAACTGTGTACCTAATTTTTTCCATTTTATAAGTGTCTAAATATCTAGTAGGGCTTGCAACAAATTCAATTATAGTTTCACCATTTTCTTCTGATTTTTTCCAAGGTATATTTCCATTTACAATCATTTCGTCATTTTCAAAGTCAAATCCTGTTATTTCTATATTATCTGTCTTTATAACCCTCATTGTTATTTTTGCAGCATTATCTGAGCCACCATCAACATTAGTATATTCTGCATCCATTGATATTATATTTATACCACCAGATAACATTATAGGTTCTTCTTGATTTGGCAAGACTCCTCTTCCATCATCATATAATAGTTTAGGAAAATAATTATTTCCTAAAAGCCCTAAATATTGGTATTTTTCATTATCAGCTCCAAATCCAAGTTTATTTATATATGTATCTTCATTAAATAAATCGCCATACTCAAGTAATTCTGTTGCACCTAAACTTGTTGTAGATTTTACTCCATTTAATATTTGATCTTTATATGCATAATTTGAATATTTAGACGAATTCTCTTGATTTCCTACTATTCTTCTAGAATTGGCTGTTGTTTCTTTGGCTACATATGTATTACCAACATAAAGATTATTCTTTGTTGTTAATACGTTATAACAATATCCGCCAATTCCACCTACATATTCATTACCACTTGTTAAACTAGATGTAATATTTACTAAACTATAACAATATTGAACTTCGGCATTTCCTCTATCTATTTTACCATATATTCCTCCTGCATATGCTGTACTTGTTACTATCATTCCTTCAGTATAACAATATAAAATATTAAGAACTCCTTGTGAACTTCCTATTATACCTCCTATTCCATTAATATAAGTATTTTTTACATTTATATTTAACCCTTTTACAAAGCAATTTTTAACATCTGTTTTATTAGTATTTGAATATCCTATCATTCCACCTATTGTATGATAATTTGTTTTATCTGTTTGTTCAAATGATAAATTACTAACTGATGAATTCTTTAAAGTAAGTTCTTTTCCAACATAACTACAAATACCACCAATATATGATTCTGACGAAGTAGCAGTTGTACTTAAAGTAATATCTTTAACATGTACATTGTTTATATTTGATTCATCAATAACTCTTCCAATCAAACCTATATAATTCGATTTTCCATTTTGAGTAAAGTTTTCAACATACAAGTTTCTTATGTTTCCACTTAAACTGTCAAATAAACAATCTTGGCTAGTTACATTTCTTATTACATGATTTTGACAATCTAAATCGCCTGTAAAGTTTCCTGATATAGTTGGTATATATTGTGAATTTTCAAAATCTAAATCAGTATCTAGCTTATAATTTTGAACTAATCCACTTATACCTGTTTCATTAGTATTGTCTATATCATCCCATTCATTTTCTGTTGTAATATGTTTTACAAATCGTGCATCAATAGTCCTCTTTCCTAAAGTCTCACCTTCTCCAAAGCTTTCGAAACTTTCCTTACCCGAAATTGTAGTTCCATATATAGATAAGATATTATAATTATTGACATATACAGTAGGATCATGTAAAACGGCATATACTATATATATTTTATTATTTTCTGTGTCTCTATTAAAATGAATTATATCAGTTTGCAAAAATTCAATATTTATTTTACTTATTGCTTTACCAGAAGGATTATATACTTTAAACATAGCAATATGTACATTTTCATCATCGAGATTATATTTTTTCAATTTGTCCTGTACGGTATTATTTAAATCTTCGTAATTTACAAGTTCTGATGATAATATATCCATTATGTCATTTTCACCTGTATTTTCAATCTCTACATTTTCTTGCTTTGGCATAACAGGATTTAATTGTAAATGTGGATATAATCCTACATTAACATATTTATCTACAACAAACTCATTAAATCCATTAGCATTTAACATGCTATTTTGGAAGAAAGTATCATTTAATTGTGTAACGTCCTGTTTACTATTTGTATCGTTATGTTCATACATTGTTTCACTAAAATAATATGATGATTCGACTTGCCCATCATTTTGATAAATATTTGGACCATTACTTATCTCTTTATTATTAATATTTAATAACTGTGTATATACACGATATTTATAATTAACTAATAGATCTTTTATAGAATATACATTCCTTACAATTGCTTTTGGAGCATTTCTAGATATTGACATATCATCGTTATATGTCGCATCTCCAAAATCTTGTTCTAAAGTATCTGGTACATTAGAATTTTCAGTAGAAGAATTAGCAAGTCTGTATACAATATTTGCAGCAAATGAATTTGTTAATTCTGTGTGATTAATGTTAATTTCGGATAGATTATATACATTTTGTATAATTCCACCTTTTTTTAAACAATATACTAATCCACCAATTTTTCTTGAATCATAGTCAACAGTATGAGATATTACTTCTATGCCTTTAGCATCTTCATCCGCAAAAATATATCCATTTTGTAAAGTACCATAAGAATATAGACACCCACCAGATATATATTGTGTACCATATAACTTTGTTTTATATCTAATAACAAAGTCCTCTATAATTCCTTTAGCTCTATTTTTATATCCTATTAATCCTATGTATCTTTGATCTGTTTCATTGCACTCTTCTAAGTTTAACATTATATTATTTATTTTACCATTATTATATAAAAATAATGAGTACATCCCATCTAATATATTTATATTAAATGCGGTTTCTATATTATCAATATAATAATTTAATACAATATTTCGTATCTCAGCATTTTCTGCTATATTATAAAAAATATATGATATACTTCTAGAATTTAATTTATTTGAATATGTATCTTTTAATACATTCTTTCCATTAAAATCTATACTTCCTTGAAATGCAATATTATTATTTCCAAAAGTAAATTCACTCTTTGAGTTAGCTTCTGTAATATTAATATCTGTCAAAATGATATAATTTCCATAAGGTTGTATTTCTAAAAATTCATCGTTAGAATGTATACTTCTTATTTCATAACAATTTTCTTTATTATATTTGAATTCTACTGTATCTAAAATATATTCTCTCTCAAATGCTTTAATAATTAACTCAACTCTAAAATTACTTTGATCGTTTAAATCACTAAACTCATATATGTGTTCGTTATAATCCTGCACATCTTCAAAAGTAAAATTATCCTCAGTATATAATTCATTATCTTTATAAATTCTAATATAATATTTGCTATAAATATTTTCTTCGTCTATTCCATCGTAAGTTAAATGATTTTCATCTATAACATTAGAATCTATATATCCACATAATTTATATGAATACTCACTATATTCTGTACATCTTGTACCTAATTCTACTTGTAATTCTTTTACAAATAACTGCTCGTTATTTTGACTTCCTATATAAAATCCAATATATCCATCATCTGGCACAGTTGTTGTTATTTCATATTTTTTACCATAATTAGTGCTTATATCATCAATCTTTTCTATGTTTGTTGCTATACTTTTTCCATGTTGTATATATATATCATCTTTTATGTTATTATTGCTTACTTTTGCATAAAATGAAATTGTTATATTCTGCCCAATATATTTTTCTAAATTATATACATAACACTGATTAGCAGTAAATTTTAATACTTTTTCCTGTTTATCATAAACTTTTCCATAATTTCTTAATGAATCCGTTTCAAATACAGTGTTATCATTTTCATTTACGTAATACCTAGTGTCTACTACACCAAAACATTGAGAATACCAATTGTTATATGATTCTGCATCAATTAAGTTTTTGCTTTCAAAATTCTCTCTTATTAAACCATTTAATTCAATATCACCACTTAACCCTTTAGTAATAAAAATATTTTTTTCTACGCTATCAGCAAATAAAAAGTTCTTTCTTGTAGTTAAACGATTATCATTTGTTTCATTATAATAGTTTGTATAACACTGTAATTCATATTCAGTATCCTTTGTTAATTCATTAAATACATATCTATGCCACTCATTTGTCGTTACTTTCTCATAATTTCCAATTAATATTCCAGCATCTCTTAAGTCAACATTATAAGTACCTTCCATAAGTGCACCATCTGGATCATAGATCATAACTTCTAAATCTATAATCTTATCTGTAACAACAACTTTTCTTTTATATAATTGTGCCTCTTTTTTTCTTGTGGTAAAACTTCTTAATGTATACGTTGGTATTATCTCTTTTGTTATATTTCCTTGTTCAATAACAGCTGATATATTTATTAAATATTTAGTATTTGAATTTAAATTTCTAATTTTTGTTACAATTCCATTTTCTTCTTGTAATTTGTCTATATCGGCAATTTTTATTGTTTCTACTACTTCCTTATCTTCTGTTAATATCTGTATTGTAACCTCTTTTAAAAGCTTAATTACCATATCATTTGTTCTTTTATTAATAGATGTGTTAAAAGTAAAACTATTATCAGTTAAATCTTCTTCATTGTAATTTAAATCTAAATTAAGTATGCCAATTTTATCAAGACTAGCTGTAGTAAAAGTTGCATTTCCTATTTCCTCATTAAATAACATACCTTTTCCATCTTCTATATCAAAATCTGCATAAACACTAATTGCATAAACAGATTCTGGATCTAAATCATTAAAAGTTAATTTATCAGTATTTTCTAAAGAACCTTCTGTAAAAACTTTACCTAAACTATTATATATAACATATCTATAATTTGATAATGTAACTTTACTTTTATTAATTAAATCTATGCTTAATTCTAGCTCTTTTAATTTTTGTTTTGAAACAGAAATTTTTGCTGTTGGTCTTTCTTTACATGTCAACGTATTTCCTTTATTATTATTTAATTTCATCTCATTATTAGCGGTATCATAAAATTTTATCTCATAATCATACTTTGTACTTGATGGCAATTCTTTTGACTGATATATTTCTTTATTTCCTCTTAAGATACTTCTTAAGATAGAAAAGCCTATTTGATAAGTTTTACCTCCTATTGTTATTTCTGCTCTTGAAACTCCTGAAATAGCCTCGTCTTGCAAATTTGATGTTATACTTAGATTCTTAAGTTCTATCTTGTTTGAGTATATTTGTCCATTTTCAAAATACAAATCTATTGGATTTATATTTTGTACTCCTAAAGTTGTTATCTCATCTTCTAAGAATGTAGTTTCTATTAAAGCTCCTTCTTGATTTATATATTGATAGTTTCCTATTATTCTATATGTTGTCTGTGGAATCAATTTTGTAACTTTTATTATTCCTGAACTTGTAGCAGAAGTCCTAAAAGCAATATCATCGCCTATATAGAAAGTAAAAGTTATTGCTTTCTTTATAGCCCTACTAGGATCACTAATGTTAATTGTAGCATTTGCAGTATAAGTGCTAGCATTAAAATTAGTACAAGTAACTACTGGCTTTTGCCATACATTGTTAGTTGTTTCTTCAACTATTTCTACTGGTGGTTCGTCAGTATCATTTGGTGTTTCTGGCTCTTCTATAATCGTATTATCAGAAGAATCATTAGAATCAGTTGAATCATCATGTATTATTTCTAATCCAATTAATAAATCTTTATATGTATATTTTTCATTAAAATCAGCAATATAAATTTCAGATATATCCTCTATATCTAATATATTTCTATAAACAAATTCTCCATTTTCCAATGTATAATATGATACGTACTCTTCATCAAAATTAATTATACTATTAATGCCAATTTTATATTCAGCAGAATTCGTTTTTAATACTAGTTCTTTAGAATTTATATAAAGATTATCTATAGTTTTTAAAAACATATAATCATTATAATCCGCTCTTTCTAAAGTATTAGCATTATATAGTGCTCCAGAAGTAATAGCAACCCCTTTATACCCTCTAATTTTTTGAAAGTCGGTTGTAAATAAATAGATGTCAGGAGATAAATTATATAAAGCTAAAGTATCATTTACATATATAGGATAATTTAAATTAATATTTTTCTCTCTACTTGCCCCTATATAATATGACCTTAAATTTTTATATATTTCATCTTGTTCTTTTACCTCTAATGCTTTTATATTTTTTTCTTCTGCTCCAACTTTTTTATTTAACAAATTATTTACAAGTGTTTTCCCAGCAACTGCATAGCCATCATACTCGACTATACAATATGGTATAAACCTTAAATAAATTAAGTATATAGCTATAAAAATTATCAATAAAAAATTAAATAAAGCAATCAAAAATATCGGTGATACTTTAATATTTTTTTTCTTATTACTTTTTTTTACTTTATTGAACATATCATATATCACTCCTAATCAACCTTATCATACATTTTACAGCAAAATAATAAAATTGACAATATATTTTATTATAATATAGTAAAAAAATTATAATATAATAAAGAAAGAGTTATTCTATAAAATATATTATAAAGTAAAATAAATGTGTTAAGTAAATATTTAGATAAATAATTATTTAAAATGTTATAAAATTGAAATAATAATGAAATAATTTAACAATTTACCTTATTTTTAGCAATTATAACTATTTTTATACTTCTTTCAACATATATTTTAATTAAATACAATACATTTTATTTCATAACTTAAAATTTATATAATTTTCTATTATAAGTATAATAGGACTTTTATTTATAAAAAGTGCCTAGAAATCTTATCTAGACACTTTTTAGGATTTTACTTGCTTAACAACTCACTATTTATAACTTTTTCTTTTTTAACATTTATATTTACTTTTTCAGTTGTCATCTTTTCCAACAATTTTTCATTTCCAAATATTCCGATTTTTTTATAATAATATTTAGAAGTAGTTATGCAAGGCTTATCGCTATTTTCATTTATACTTATATCCTCTTTTTTTACTACCTTATTTATATATTCATCTCTACCATTATCATTAACTACATATAACATATTTACATTCTCGCCATCTTGTGATAATACTACATAATCATCATTTCTTATAGCAGTTATATATTGTATATCCTGCACTTTACTTTCAGGATCAATTACTAATGTCCCGCCAAATATGCAATATATAACAAGGAATATAACAGACATTCCACAAAGAATAAGTGAAAAAGCTCTACGGCTCTTTAATCCATTCTCTTCAAAATCACCATCAAAATTTAAAATATTAGCAACACATACAAGCACACTTATTGCAAGAGCACATAAATAATTAACATACCATTCATTACTTAAAAAATAACAAGCATAAATCAAATATAATAGAGAAATACCCATTAATACTATGTCAATTGCTATATAAGGTTTTGCATTTTTTCCCCGTTTAGCAGAAAAAATAGCCTTAACAACAGTTGCCAAAATAATGAAAAGATTTACAATAAAAAGAAACATTTAAACTCCTCCTTAAAATTATTTAATAAGTTATAAAATTTATACATTATATTATATCATATAATTTTAATTATGTCAACAGTAATATAATCATTTACTTCAATTCGTAATAAAAAAATTTTAGACACTAAAAATGCCTTAAATGTGATGAAATATTTAGAAAAATTATTGATTCGCAGTTAAGGTATTATTCATATCTAAAAAAAGCGCAAAAATCCCCTACCATTCTAGTTACACTTTTTATATTATGTAAATAAATGTGCTATATTCTTCTGTATTTTACTATTACATTCTGAAAATATTAGTAAAAATTCACCTAAACCATATAATCCAAACAATCTATTTGAAATTGCCATCATAAACACTTCGCCTTTTCCGTAAAATTTTATACCTTCTTGTTTCTCTATATTCTTCATACTTCTATTTCTGTATTCTTCTCCTTCTTTTGTTGTTTTATATATACTAAATATATTATATCCTAGTAATGTCATACATATATGGCACATGATAAAATTATATTTTGTGCTTGTAAATGTTGCTAAATCCCATTGATCTTTTATTTGTCTAAAATCTTCTTCTATCTCTGGCCTTTGCTCATATGTTCTTACTATACCTGATGCACTCATTTTACAATCTGTGCTTAATATCACTATGTACACATACTTGTCATCTTCCATATTATTATCTTCCTTTAATGCCTCTGATAGTTTTTTATTATCTCCTTCTTCTTTTGATATTCTTATTACACATGCATTAAATTCTATTTCTTCATTACTTTCTTTTCCTGGCTTTTTATATCTATCTTCTTCTGGTATCCATATCCCTTTTAAGTCCTTTACTAATGCTATTTCTTGTCCTTCCCTTTTTGAATTAGGATGTTTTTTCCAATTATTTTGCTTTTTTGCATCTTCAACTGCTTGCGTATATATTGCCATATTTGATTTTACTGGCACAATTACTTTTATACCTTTTTTATATAATTTTAAAATAAAATCTATATCTGCAAATCCTCTATCCATTATCAATGTTTCGTTTTCTTCTATTATATCTGTTTTTACTATTTTTTCTTTTACTAATTTTAAGTCACTATCTTTTATTGTTCCATCTATTATGTACTCTATTATTCCTCCACTTTCTGTTACTCTCCTTAGTACTCCTAATTTATATCCTCTCATTTTCTTTCCTTCATAATTTATTACTGTTGAATATTCATAATTATCATTATCTAAGTTCACTGGTATTTTCACACAATCTAATATATGTACTTTTGTCTTTTTGCTTATTTTTAGCATTTCCCTTGAAACTGCGTTAAAATACTCTATCCATAAACTTCCTGCTTTCTTTCTTGTATCAACATCCTCTATTGTTTTTGTAATTTTTACTTTATTAATGAAATTTCTAACATTTCCTTCTGTCATAATACTTGAATCATCTTTTACTGCTAATTTAAACTTATCTAAAAGATATGGTGATGTTAGCGCTACTCCAACATCTTTTATTGCAAACATCTTTTTCGCTTTTGCACTAATCATAGATGTTAAAAATACTATTGCTTTTATACCGGTCTATATGCATCTTACAAAGATCAAAGTTTTCATTTAATATGTCACATATTTTAAAGCGTTTATCTGTAACCTCTAGCATTTTATCAACTATTGATCGACATATTACTCTAAAGTCTTCTACTTTTCCTTCAATAATTTTTTCTTTTACTGCAACATTATTTTTCTTTAATATCATATATACCACCACCTATACTTCTAGTATATACTATTTTTTTATTTTTTCAATTTTATTACGAATTGAAGAATCATTTATTATTTAAACTTTCTTTTTTACACTCTTTTTTAAAAGTTCAATTTGTTCTGTATCGTCAACTACAGCTTTTATGCTAGCTTTTAAAATATCGTCATAATCAATTAAAAACCAATTTATTTCATAGCCTAGTTCTTCTAATAATTCTCGTATAAATTCACGTGTTGCTCTACCATTTCCTTCACGAAAAGGATGTAAAACATTTAAATCAGTCATAATATCAGATATAGATTTTAACAACGTGTTAAAATCTAATTTTTTTAATTTTCCTATCTCTACTTTTTTCATTACTTCTTTAATATTTTCTTCAATAAACTCATATTGTGAAAACAAAAAATTTTCCTTTGTTATATTTTCTTTTCTGTAACATCCCGCAAAATCATATACATCACAAAACAAATAATTGTGTATAAATTTAAGATGTTTTTCATCGTAAGTTTTATCAAATTTTAATTTTTGAAGTGTAGCAAGTTTAAATGCTACCATTTTTGTTTCATATTCTTTTAATTTTTTCTCATCTTTTATATCTAGTTTATTAATTAGAACATTGCTATTTTTATACGTATATCTTGAATTTATTGCTTCATACATATATATACCCTCATAAATACATTTTTCTTAATTTATCTATTCCCTGTTTTTCATCTATTTCATTATTTAGAAAACTTGATATTAAAGTTTTATCCTCATTTGTTAATTCTAATCCCTCAATTTTACAAGTTGCCTCAATATTTTTTATTATTTTTTCATTTTCGTCCATTATTACACCTCTAAAAATTATAGATTAATTATAACTACAAAGAGTAATATTAAAATTCCTTTTATTATCAAAAACACTTTATTTTCTTTAAAAAATTCTTTGCATTTTAATTTTTGGTTATATCTTACAAGATAATATCCCCTAAAAATAACATTTGCAAGCATTATTGTTAGCAATATATATCCTGATATAATTGCAAGTAACAGATAACCTATTGCATCCCAATCATCAATTAAAAATGTAAGATATGTAAATATATTAATTAATATTAATAATATTATTATTGTAATTTTCTTAAATTTTGTTAAGGTAACATATTCTTCAAACTTACCATTTTTCTTTTGCTTTTTAAAGCAAATTGCAAACCCAACTAAAATAGTATAAATTACTAAAAATACACCATTTTCAAAGTAATAATCCTCAAAGAAATATATTATTGGGACTACTATAAAAGCTATAACAAAACATATAATATTTATGTATCTTTCTTTTATAAATTGTTTTAACATATATCTTCCCCTATTATATAAACTTACTTAAATTACAACTAAAGGAATTAAAGTTTCTTTAATTGTAAGACCTGAATGATTACCTTTAGTATCCATTTTATCATCAAGTGTTACTCTATCACAAATCATAAATTTGTCATTTACAATTACTGCAATATATTCGCCAAGTGAGTCATATGCTATTTTGGATAAATTGCCTTTACCAAATAATTTCATTTTTTCAACTTCTTCTTTTTTTAGAAGAATTGCATCTTTTTTAAATTCAGCTAAAAACTTCTCTTCAAATTCTTCTCTATACTTCTCTTTTACAAAAAAACTTATCATACGAGTATCAATACTTGGCATAGCATAAAAATAATTAAGATAATTTGTGTTTTGATTTAGATATAACATACTTGCCATATCAACTTGTCCATGGTCTGCAGTAAGTATTATACTCACATCTTCTACCTCATTTTTTAATGTTTTAATACCATTTTCAACTACCTCTATTATTTGCATTGCCTCTTTACTTTCTGTACCATAAATATGTGATTTTTCATCTAAACCATCAATATATAAATAATTAAAACTACTTTCTTTTTTTCCCTTTAAATGTTTAGAAAGCAAAGAAAAAGCCTCTTTAATTGAATAATATCCATATCTATTTGCTTTCTTCCCCGCAATAATTTTAGAATACGTTGAGTTTATAATATTTATATCCTCATATATATTTACCTGTGTTTTAAACTTATCAAATATTGTATCAAATTTGTATATATCCTCTGTATTAATACCTTTTTCATTAAGGGATACTCCAGTTCTTCTTTCTGCAAAAAGTAAAGGGTAATAATTTAAGTTATACTCCTTGTTATAATCCCACCAGCCAAATATTCCATGTTCTGTTGGATATGACGCGGACATAAGACTTGTTAATACACAAGCTGTTGAGGTAGGATTTACAGTTTTAAGTTTTAATTTTAAATTACTTTTTAATATAGACTCATCTTTTAAACTATTTAATTTATAATATCCAAAACCATCAAGCAGAATAAACAAGGTATGCTTTTTTTCTTTTATACTTTTTTCTAACTTACTTTGTTCCTCATTTAGACTAATATTTACACCATTTTTATATGACAATACTTTAGATAAATCTACAATATCTAATTTTATATTATCTCTTTCTTTTAAATAATTTTTTAATTTATTTTTATTTTCTTCTAAATTATCTATCAAAGACATCACCTAAACCAAATAATTATTAATAAATATTTCTATATTCTTTAATTTTTTTCATTATTTTTTTATATAATTTAATAAACTTTTAAAATCTATTTTATCATTGTTTTGAAGTTCATATTTTTCTATTAAAGAAGTTGATATACTTAAATCTTTTACATTTGTAAGATTTTCTAAATCATATATCTTTCCCATTATCCAATAATTAGAATCATTATCTAATTCTACTCTAAAATAGTAATAATCGTCATCATTTTCTTTTTCTACTTTTCTACATTCTGTTACTTTACATTTTAAATTGCTATTTTCTTCAACATACTTTTTTAAATTACTTGCTATATCTATATTAGTTATATTTAATATTAAATGATTTAAATTTTCTTTTTCTAGTAAATAATAATCTAATTTAGCATTAATTTCAAAGTTTTCTATAGGTTCAAAGGTAAAAGTATAGTGTTTTCCAGCATTAATTCCTAAATCTCCATTATCATAATAATTATATTCCTTTATTTTCAAATTCATATTATACTTACTATTTAAATAATTTTGAATCATTAATAAATCATCTTTATTTTTAATATCTTTTTCATAAAAATATTTTATAAATAGCACTCCTACTATTACCACTAAAGTTAAAACAAATATTAATATTATCTTTTTATTAATTTTCATACATTATCCTCACATAGTAATTTATATCTAACTAAACGAACTTAAATATTTTTCTTTTTCTAAATAATCAATAACTTTCTTTATATATTTTACATGATACTTTTTTATATTTTCAAAAATATGAGTTGCCATTTTTTCATCATAAATATGTGTGGTGCTATTTCTATCAACAAGCATATTGCTATATGCTTCCTCATTTTCAATAATTCCGTTTTTAAATGCAAACTGCAAAATACTTTTAGGTCCTTGTGGTAAATCATTAAAACCTAAATATTCAATGTAATCTTTTAACACTTTCCACATTAATTC
Organism: uncultured Clostridia bacterium; assembly: GCA_947632635.1. GTDB lineage: Bacteria > Bacillota > Clostridia > TANB77 > CAG-465 > CAG-465. Next base: position 37,200 of record CANRQA010000011.1, read on the forward strand.
AAATGTAAACTCAAAACGTTGTATAGTTGCATCAACAACGATACTATCATTTTTACCTTTATTAATTGCTTCGGTTAATTTAGTATAAGTTTCCTTTAAAGACTTAAATCGTATCTTTCTTCTATCAAGTATGTTTCCGCTTATAAACAACACATCCTTCTTTTTCAATATTAGATATTAATGCTTTTGATATATTAGTATCAACAAAAATGAGGTCAAAAGAATATAGTGTATCTAAACTTTCTATTTTATCAATAAGAGATAACTTATCCTCACTTATACCATAAAAAGCTAAATCAATATCTGAATATTCCTTATTATCTTTTCTTGCTCTAGAGCCAAACAATACAACTTTTTCTAATTTATCAAAAGAACAAAATATCTCTTCTAATTTATTAATTAATCTTTTTGGAATATTTACCTTATCTAAATTAACCATATTATCACTTACTTAAAACTTAAAATAACCTGTTCAAATCTATTTATAGTCTCTTTTTTACCAAGTAATTGCATAATAGAATAAATATCAGGAGAGTTATGCCTATTTGTTATAGCAACGCGTATAATTTTTGCAAAATCTGCTGTACTTCCAACATACTCTTCAGGGTTTTGTTTATATAATTTCATATCAGTACAAAAGCCAAGTTTTTGTGCCTGTTCTTTCATATTGTCAAACCATTCATCTTTTGTGTGATTATTATTATAACTTTCTTTATATGCATTAATGACATTTTTTACAATATCTTTCGTTATTTTTTCATTATATTCAAAATTATATCCATTTTCATTTATATCTTTATTAAATAATTCATTAAAGAAATAAAAGAAATTCTCTCTAATATCTTCCCATTTTATAATATCTTTACGTATTTTCTTTGCATTATCTCTTTCAAGTCCAAATACTTTTAATGAATAGTCATAATCTTTATTTATTAATTCATATAACTCTTTATCATATTGTTTAGCCCAATTTAATACATTATCTAAAACTTCTTTACTTGACATATGAGAAATTATTTCCTTGCTTATATCATTTAATTTCATCATATCAAGAAGTGAGCCTGCTGAACTCATTTTATTAAGTTTAAAAGTAAATTCATCTCTTGACGCCTCTTTATTTTTGTTTCTCCACATTTCATAATCTGAATTTAAAATAGTATATAGATATTCAATAACTGCATCTTTAGGATATCCAGCTTTTATAAAATATGAAACAGCGGCTTCTTTATCTTTTCTTTTACTTAGTTTTCTCTTACTATTTCCCTCTTTAACAAGTATTAAAGGTACATGAATATATGTAGGTACTTCAAAGCCCATTGCATTAAATAATTCGATATGTATTGGAGTTGATGGTATCCATTCTTCTCCTCTTACTACATGTGTTGTTCTCATAAAATGGTCATCACAGACATGAGCAAAATGATATGTTGGTAGTCCGTCTGCTTTTATTAATACTACATCTTGGTCGTTTTCTGCTATTTCTATTTTTCCTCTTGCTCCGTCTATAAATGAAGTTTTTCTTAAATGTGAGCCTTGTGAACGAAATCTTAAAATAAATTTCTCTCCATTTTTTACTCTTTCAATAGACTCATCAATTGAAATATTTCTACACTTTGCATAAACTCCATAATAGCCTGGTATAACTTTGCTTTTTTCTTGTGCTTCGTGTGTTTTTTGTAACATTTCCGGTGTACAGAAACAAGGATATGCTAGACCTTTTTCAATTAGATGTTTAGCACATATTTTGTAGATATTTTCTCTTTTACTTTGTGTATAAGGTCCATAGTATCCTTCTTCTTTAGTCTCAGAAATAACTCCCTCATCAGGTAAAAGTCCAAATGCTTTTAACTCGTCTGTAAATAGCTTTACACTACCCTCTACTTCTCTTTTTCTATCTGTATCTTCTATTCTTAAAAAGAATATTCCTTCACTTTGTTTTGCAAGTATTTTATCTACAAGAGTTGTAAATAATGCACCTGTATGCAAAAAGCCAGTTGGTGATGGTGCAAATCTTGTAACACAAGCATCTTTTTTTAATCTCCTAACGGGATATTTTACTTCTAAATCATCTACTGTTTCATGCACATCTGGAAATATTAAATATGCAAGTTCATAACATTTTCTTTCAAATTCTTTATCCATTTATCATTTCTCCTTTATTTTTCTTACACGTAATTTTTTTTAATATAAAAACTAAACCTTTTATAGCAAACTGAATTACCAAAACAATTAATATTGTAACAGCCGAACCAAATAAATCTCCTGATTTAGATACACTAGAATATAAGCCATCCAAATCTATTTTACTTATTCCTATTCCATAAGCTCCCCCAGAATATATAAACATTAAAATCAAATATATTACATCTGATATTAGATAATATCTCATTTTCATGCTGCAAAACATCATAAATAAAAAGGTTATAACAATATGCATTGCAAAAAATAAACAAGTTGCCTCATTACTTCTTGGGTAAAAATTTGTAAATACATTTGGTAAAATTAGAAAGCAAATAATATATAATATTACATTACAAATTATAACTTTTATTAATTCACTGTATTTCATATCATTTCTCCTTTAATTTTTTATATTTCTTTTAAAATCTTCTATAGCTATATCAAAGTCACTTAAATTTTCATTTATTATCATGTATATATCCTCTTTAGATATTTTTTCATAATCATATAATATTTCGTTTTTCATTTTTATCATCTTTTTATATAATTGCATATTATCTTCACTTAATAATTTATTATTTACTAAAACTTGAAATACATCATTATATGATGAGCAATGACCGAAGTCTATTTTTAGAAACCATATATTCAGCTAAATCTATAACAACTTGCAAAGCCTTTCTTAAATAGTTTTCAGCTGCTGAATTATATATATTTGATTTAATAAATTCTTTTTTATCAATTTTTGCTATTTCTTTAAGCTCAAATTAAATCTCACTTAAATATACAAGTTTTTCTTTTATTATATAATTATTCATAAATTATCACATTAATATTATATACTAAATATACAATATTTTCAATAAAACAAGCTATTAAAGGTAAAAAATAATAGAAAAACTCACTGTGCAATAATATTACTACACAGTGAGTTAAAGCTACTTAAAAATATTGATTAGAAAAACTATATATTATTTTTTAAAAAATTTCTTAAAAAACTGTATTATTCCTTTAGTATCTTTAGCACCTTTTTTATCGTTTTCTTCTTTATCATTTTTATTATATTCTTCCGCTTGTCTTTCTTCTAATTGCTTTTTCCTAATTTCATACAAAATAGGTTGAGACCAATTAGGGCAATTACTAATTCTTACAAAAATCTTCTTAAAAAGTTCTTCTTCTCTTCCTTGCAAAGTAGAAAGTACACGGCTTGAATTACACTCATCATACCTATATTCATTACTATAATTAGGCCAAGTTAATTTAAACATTTCTTTAAAATAATTATCATTATCATTATCATGTATTAATATATTTACCTCATAAAAATCTATACTAATCAAAAAATTTGAATTAATAGCAGCTATGTCATAACTTCTTTCTTTTTTTATAGGCATATATTCTAAAAATTCGTCATAAAGTTTTGATAGTTCAGTAGCAAGACACGAAAAAATTTTTTGAGCCATGTATGTTTCTGATTTATCAATATATAAATCACCATTTTCTTTTACAAAAGTAATGTATTTAAAGTCATCGTTTTTTTCTAAATCATACCAAAAATACCTAAATCCTATTTTCAACTCTTTTTTATCATAATCAAAATCAGAAACTACAATTTCTGCTAAATTTGAAATTTTTGCTTTTACAATTTTTTCTAAACTTCTTATATATTTATATTTTACATTATCATAATCAGAATGCAATTTTTTCATTAATTTTGCAATATCATACAAAGAAATACAACTTTCAAGTTGAATATCTTGACTTTCTAAAATCCGCTCTATTTCCTTTTCTATATCTTCATTTGAATTTAAATGCTCATGTTTAACTATAAAGAAATCTTCCCAAGCATCTATAGATATTTCTTTATCGGTATAAAAATATACTTTTTTATTATTTCTTGAGTATTGAATTGTCTTAAAAACAACATTAGGATTTGATGCAAAAATCGTTCTTAAGCAATCTTCTAATAAATAATCTTCTAAATGTGAAATACTTGTAACTTTAATATTTTGACCAATATCATTAATTGATAAAACAGTATCGCTATATACTATAGTTTTATTTTCTACAATAACATTAGACGGTACTACATGGTGTGGAATAATAGCTGGTGGTACAAACATAAAATAATTCCTCCTTGTTTTTAAATAATAATAATTTTATCATCTATAACTAAATTTATAATAATAAATTTACACCTTTTATAATCGTTGCTATTATACCACGCTTCATTTGTTTATGTCAAGTGCTTTTTGTTTATTATTAGGGCGACCGCATAAAAAATATAATATTTACCTAATTTATATTCTTAAATTTTTTAAATTTGGTTAGTATTTGGATAAATTTCAAATATTAACCTTTTTAAATTATCTAAATCATTATTGTAAT
>CANRQA010000012.1 GCA_947632635.1 uncultured Clostridia bacterium
ATTAATGGAATATTATAATACATATCTAAAAAGTATTCAAAACAGTTCTTCAAATGGGTACATCTCATATCCGTATGCTAACACAAGTACATATTTAGCACAAGACAATCTATGTAATTATTCAAGAAGTGAAGAAGAAACAGACTTAACAACAAGAACACATGAAGATACAATGCTTCAAGATGCTATTAATACTATAAAAAAATCTATTGAGAGTGAAAAAGATGACGAAATTTTTTATGAAGTTCTGCTTTCACAAGCTCCTAATGAAAGTGATAGAAATGTGATTAAAAGTATTATAAACGATGAAAAGAAACATAGAGCTATGCTAAAACAATTATATATAGAGCTTACTTCAAATTCTATGCCAACTCCTATAATGTCTAGAACAAGTAATACAAGTACTGAGTATTTAAAAAATCTTGAAAAAGCTCTATTTGGTGAACTTGAAGCTGTTGAAAAATATAGAAATGTAATGGCTGCTATGCCTGATAAAAGAAAATATGCAATGCTTATGGAAATTATGACTGATGAACTAAAACATGCAAATAAATATAACTTTCTTATTACTAAAAACATGAAATAAATGAAATAATACATATATTAAAAGAAAACGTTAGATTCTAATATTCAACGTTTTCTTTATTTTATATTTAAAATTTCTTTATTTTCATAGCATTTCCTTGTTCTAACAATTCAATATGATTTAAAGCCTTGCCTGTTCCAACAGCAACACAAGATTGTGCATCTTCAGCAATCATTACAGGAATACCTGTTCTTTCTTCTAATAACAAGTTTAAGCCATCTACAAGACCACCACCACCTGTTACATACAAGCCTCTTTCACTAATATCTGCTACAAGTTCTGGAGGTGTTTCTTCAAGTACTGCATGTACACCTTCAACAATAACTTCTGCACAAGGCTTTAATGCCTCAAATATGTCCTCAGAAGTTACTTCTATTTCAACAGGAAGTCCTGTGCCTAAATCTCTGCCTTTTACATTCATTCTTTCAACTACTGTTTTTGGGAACATACAGCCCACGTTTATTTTTATATCCTCAGCTGTTCTTTCACCAATAATCATATTTTTATTTTTCTTTATATATTTTATTATTGCTTCATCAAATTTATCTCCTGCCATTTTTAATGACATACTTTTTACTGAGCCACCAAGTGATATTACAGCAATATCAGTAGTCCCTCCACCAATGTCAACTATCATACTTCCGTATGGTTTTCCTATATCAATTCCTGCTCCAATAGCTGCTGCTATTGGTTCTTCGATTAAATATACTTTTCTAGCTCCTGCATGAGTTGCTGCATCAATAACAGCTTTTTTTTCAACTTCTGTTATACGAGATGGTACACATATCATTATTCTAGGTGAAAAAACTAATTTACCACATACTTTCCCTATAAAATACTTAAGCATTTTTTCAGTAATTGTATAATCAGATATAACTCCATCTTTTAAAGGGCGTAATGCAATAATATTTCCCGGTGTTCTTCCAAGCATTTTTCTTGCCTCTTGGCCTACTGCCAATACCTCATTTGTATTTTTATCTATTGCCACAACAGATGGCTCTCTTAATACTATTCCTTTACCTTTTACATATACAAGTATTGTTGCAGTTCCTAAATCTATACCTATATCTTGCCCAAAAAGCACCTTTATCCCCCCTAGCATTTGTTACAATTATATTACATTTTCTTTTCAAATGCAATAATTTTAATAAAAGTTATATAATATTTAAGTAAGTAATAATAAAAAAATTAAATATTTATAAAACCATTTGCAAATATAAACAAGTATTTCAAGTATTCTATAATTATAAATATTATATAAGGATACAGTTTTATATGTGGGATTATGGTAAGAACTAAATAATGAACATTTTAATTTTACTGAATATCGTGAAATTAAAAATTAATGAAATTGCAAGGAAACAATTTGGTATTTTACAATATTCCTCAAGTATAAAAAAGATAGAAAATTTAGATAGCAATATACCAAAACTTTTAGATGATAATAAAAAGATTTAATAAAAAGGGGCTTTTTTCACAGCCCCAAATCATAATTTATTTAGCTTACACAGTATATTTTTTATATGCTCTTTTTTCTTAATTTTGTATTTAATCATCCATCATTGAATTTAATAAAGTTCCCACATTAGAACTAGCTATTCTCATCTCTATCATCTTCTAACGGAAATAGAGTTTCAAATATTGGTACACCACCATATCTTCCTTCTAAATATGCTTTATCTATTTTCCTATCAAATCTTTCATTATAATCTTCTAAAGAATATAATCTAGTAGGTCCATTCTTTTCTCTGTTTGCAAACCACACTTCATCTCTTCTTAAAAGATCAAAATTTAATAATCTTGATTCATGAGTAGTTACAATTAATTGTACATTTTTATTATTCTTTTTATTTAGGAAATTTTCAACAAATTTATATGTTAGTTGAGGATGCAAACATCTATCAAGTTCATCTATAACATAAACTTTATTTTTCTTGTTGTTTAACAATATTTCTATTAAATCTAATAATCTTATAGTACCATCTGATTCTTCTGAAAATGAATATTCCCCTTCATTATTTTCGTGTTCAAATTTAATTGTTTTTATATCCATTGATTCGCTACTTCTTTTTTCAAAAATATATAATTCATTATCTACTCTTAAAAATGAATTTGACTTTACTTTTTTATCACCTTGTTTAGACATATTCATATAATTATTTTCCGTAAATTTTATTACATCGCTCAAAATTTGTGATGGTATTTTAGCAGATAATTCTTCCATTTTTATTGTTTCAATTTTACACTTACTTATACCTGTTCCAAATTTTGAAAAAATTTCTGTTATTTTTTCTAAATTTTCTTCTGAAGCATAATATGAATCATCTATTGGCTTTCCTCCAGGAAGTATAACTGTTAAAGTTTGCTTAAACCATTCGAATAACTGTTTAAATATTATAATACTATTTTTTTCATCAGAATATAGAGCATTTTTATTTTTGTTCATTACAGTTAAAAATAATACATTATCTTGATTTTCAATATCCATTGCGTATATTTTTAATCTTTTATAAGATAATTTTTCTTTAAAAAATTCTTTATTTAAATTGACTGTTTTATTTATTTCTCTGACAAATATTAAGTTTTCTGTTCCATCTTTTAATTCATATAACCATTCTGATTTTATAGAGTTTTTGTATAATAATACATCAAATCCATATGAATAATATTTATCATTTATTTTTATTTCAAAATCAAAAGAAGTTATTTTTTCTTTATTATCAGAATGTATCTTACAATATAAATTGCTACTAAATTTCATTCCTCTAAGAATTATACTTTGAGCATATACCATTGCTTTGAGTAAATTAGATTTGCCAGATGCATTTGCACCAAATAATGCAGAAAATTTTAATAATTTTAATTTATCTTTTCCGTTTTGTATATGATTTTCTTTTAATCTAGGTTTACCTGATATCATAGATATTTCTTGCATATCATCAAAAGACAAAAAGTTAGACACTTTAAATCTTATCAACATTTTTCTCTCCTCCCCTATTATATTGTATGTAATTTTTTCACTTTTGCCAATTATTTTTATAAATATTTTACTAGTTTTATACTTTTTTATGCTATTTAAAGTGATTTATTCGTTATGTTTTATTACTACTTTATTTACTAGCAATATATTTCTTACTTCTAAAAGTTACAATTAATAATTAAAAAATAATCTACAAATTATATTTTGCAGATTACTTAACTTTATTATATTTTACTATATTTTTTCTTTGTTGCCATTCCACCACGTATGTGTCTTTCTAGTTTATTAATTTCTAACACTTTCTTTGCATCTCTTGCAAGAGATGGATTTACTTTTTCTAATCTTTCAGCAATATCTTTATGAACGGTTGATTTACTAATATTAAATTTCTTAGCTGTTGCTCTTACTGTACTCTTTGTTTCAATTATATAAGTGGCAAGTATTTTGGCTCTTTCCTCTATATCTAACATTTAATCGCCCCTTTTTACATTATTCTAAAATCTTTTTACAATACTATTTTATTCATTTTTTTTAAATATATTCTTATTTTTAATTATTTGCCATATTGTTATTTAAAAATATATGTTGGATCTACAACATTATCATTTTCATACAACATAAAGTGCATATGCGGTTCATCTTTAATTTCACCAATTGCTGTCTTTCCAATTTTTCCAATTTTTTGTCCTTTAACAATCTTTTGTCCTTCTTTTACTAAAGTATTTTCATTTAAATTAGAATAGCTACTTTTATATCCTTGTCCATGATTTATTACAATAGTAACACCTAAAAATGAATCATCATACACTTTTTCTATTGTTCCTTTTTCAATAGCTTTTACATATGTTCCAATTTCTGCTGATACATCTATACCATCATGTATTTTCCATAATTCCAAAGTTTTTGAGTATATGACTTTATCAGCTGAATATATTTTTTGTATTTCTCCATCTATAGGTTTTATAAATTTCAAAGGTTCTACTTTTTTTACCACTTGATTATTAGTAACATTTGCATTGTTACTATCATTTTTATTACTTGTTTCTATTTCACTTATTGTATCAAAATTACTAGTTAAATTACTTTGCTCTTCAACACTCATATTAACTGCTACGACACTATCATTATCTGTTAAATTATCACTTTCATTATTATCATTAGTATTACTACTATATACGATATATTCCTCTTTATTAAATAGATTATATGTTTTAGTTGCAATATATATACTTCCTCCTCCTAAAAGTACCATTGCAAATAACAAAACATAGTAACTTCTTGAAAGATTATTTTTGTTTTTAAATAAGTTATTAAAATACATGTATAACTTACTTTCCTTTTTTCTCTTTTTACTTGCACATCCTGCTCTTACTTTTTTATTATTTTTACTTATTGTATTTTCACTTTGTAAACTTTCATCTACATCTAGATTTAAATCTTCTTTTTTTATATTTTCTATATTATCAACACTACTATTTATTTTTTCATTACAATTTTTTGTTACTTTTATACTTGCCTCAACTTTCCTATCTAGCTCCTCATTTTTATTTATTATTTTATCTTTATTTACAAATATATTTTTTATACGAATTTTCATTTTTTACTCTTTTCCTCCTTTGTTAATTAAAATATCTTTTGTTTTATGGCAAAGTAACTACATCTACACCTGTGTAATAATGTTTTATAATATCTTCACATTTCATTCCAGATTTTGCATAAAAGTCAGCTCCTACTTGGCTTAAGCCTACCCCATGCCCATTTCCTATAACATGAAATACTATGCTATTTTCCTTCAGTTCTATTGTAAAATTGGTTGAACGTAAAGAAAACATTGTTCTTAATTTTTCAGCACTTATTTTATAACTTCCAACTTCTATATTTTTTACTCTACCACTTGTTGTATAATCACATATATGAACATCTTTGCAATCTGATTCTACTAAAGCACTTCTTGATGAATCATTTTCTTTTAATTTTGTTACAAAATCAGTGAAACTAACCTCAACTGTACTTGTTCTATTTGCATAATCTTCTGCTTCTTGATTTTCAACAGAAACTAAATATGGTAAATTTTCACCTCCCCAAATTTGACTAACACTTTCTGTTCTTTCTGGACTACTTGCATGAAAAAATGCTTTTATTAATTGATTGTCATATAATATTACTTGGTCTTTTGTTGATACTACGGCTTTATTTACATTTTTCCAATACTCTTTTCTTTGTTCTTCATCATAGCCTTTTCTTTCCCAAATTTTTAATATTTGCTCCTTGTTATAAAAGGCTTGGCAATGTGCATAATTATCACATATATCTGCGTCTTCCCCTTCAGCATGTGCTTCAATTCTTTTATATGTATATGTTCTTGCAACAATTGCTTGTGCTTTTAATGCTTCTATATCATAATATGGTGGCATTTCCGCAGGTAAAACGCCTCTTAAATAATCATTTATATCCATAGCCACAACTTCACCTGTATCACATAATCTTACACGGATTGTTTCATCTGCCTTGTAATCAATTATATACTCTTCTTCTTCCTCTTTTTCTTCTAGTTTTTCTTCTTTTTTTTCTTCTACTTTATCTTTTAGTAAATTTATAACAAATAAAATACAGGTAAGTATTACTAAAATGCACATAAATGGGTACAAAAAAACAAGCCTTTTTTTCAATATATATCACCTTTAATATATATATATTCAAGACTTGTTTTTTTATTACTGTTTGTCCAACAATTATATAAGTTATGATTAAAATATTTATATAAATTAATTTTAAAAAAGGCACAAAAAAGGCTTTAAGCTGTTTTACCAGCTTAAAGCCTTTTTAATTGTCATATCTTTAAGTTTCAAATATTATATAGTACTAGTTAAAATCATTTGCTGCTCTTGCATCTGTATCATATAATATTACAGTTCCTTTTATAGTGTTATATTTATCATTATCTATAGTCCATGCGTCATCCTTTTCAAGTTGTATACTTAAAGGCTGTCTTAATGTACTTCCTATATTATTTTGAGGGAAACCTAAGAAACCTTCATAATCCCACTGAGAAGCATTTGGCAATACGTTATTATTATCATCTCTTGTATTTTGTGAATATGCTATTACCCTACTACTTCCTCCAGACTCTGTATCTTTACAATATATATCAAATATTACACCAATATATCCGTCAGTCAATGGTTTATTAATATCATATTTGTTATCTACAACTTCTACTGCAATAGTAGAATTTGGTAATTTAAATTCTCCATACCAACCTTGTAAATATCCACCATAAGTTGTCATAGATTTATTAGTTAATATCATTCTAGATATATTTAATTGAACAAGGCTTGATGATAAATCCGTATTTATTTGACCAGTTCCTTCTGTAAAGTAGTTGTTATTTCTCAACTGTCTATAACCATCATTTGGTTTATAATAAATAGAATATTCACTTCCAGAGCCAGAAGATTCATATAATCCATCTATTGTTGGTGCTTCCCCATTTGTATTAAATGTATTGCTTAACTTATATGTCTTTAATTCCTTATAGCTTCCATTTGAGGCTTTAAAGAACAATTTAATATTATTTGGGTCTACAAATTTTTTACCATCTTTACTTATATAATAATATCGTGGTATGATATGAATTTCTCTTTTTGCACCTTCACTTATATTTCCAGTAGTTTTCAAATCATAACTTATTCTATATCCAAGTTTTGGTGCAAAATGATATGTAGTATCTGTATTCTTGTATGGTCCCAATGGTATTGTTCTCTGTGGTATTGATCCCATAGTATAATAATATAACGGATCATTTACATTTTCAGTATCTGGTCTACTTTTGCCACTATTTACCGCATTTAGATTAGTATTTAAACTATTTCCAAGATCTAAACGATATGCAGAATCTAAAATTGGGAAATATCTAGTTCCACTCCAATATACTGTATTACTTAAAGCATTAACATTACTGTTATCACTCTTTCTAAATACATCTTTAAATGCCAAATCAGTACAATCTGTTACGGCAAAATCATATATTCTTGGTACAGTCTGAGATGTACCAGTGGTTCTTATAGCATGATTAGAAGATGCTTTAATATCTTTTCTTGTTAAGAAACCTTGCTGATTTATATTGTTAACATTAGTAAGTAATCTGTTATAAACACTTCCCACAAAACTTTCTGGATCTTTTACTCTTATTGAATCACTAGAAGGAGTAAATGTTAAACCTGCATAATAATCTCTTAAGCCTTGTGTAGCATTTTTTGCAACAGCTATTAATAACAACTTAGCTTTTAGTGTTTCAATAGATTCAAGATCATTTGTAGTCATAAACGTATATGTTGCATCGGGATCATATTTTAACATAATTTTATCTCCAGCATCATACAAAGTGTCACCATATTTTACTTTAAAATTAAATACTGCATATAAATAGTCAACATTCTTTTTAATCTCTTCCTCATCCATGTTATAATGACTCTCGTTATTATTGATATTTTGTACATCAAATTTAGGTGTTAATGTAAATGTAGAGTTTGCTTGTACTACCATTTGTTTTCCTACGCCTTGACCAATAGTTGAGTCAAATACAGTTGTTGTAACTACCATGTCCGACCAATCGCCAAATTCTATTGGAGTATATACATTTACTTTTCTAACTTTAGGATTATCTGTATTACTTAAATTGATTGTTGGTTTGCTATTTAAATTAACAGTAATTGTTGCGTTATCATCATTTGGTGTACATTTTTCATCTTCTGAGAAGTAATATGTAGGAATATAATTCTCTCCACCATAATTATAAATATTTCTATATGTTATTTTACCTTTTAATTCTCTAATTCCATTTTCTTTAACAAACTGGTCATCTCCACCTGATATAGAATAGTATGTTAAATCGAAATCAGTATATTTTGTCATTTCCTTATATGCAGACTCACTACTCCAATTCATATATTTTGCAATAGTATTTTCATAATTATCTGTTGTATCACTATTTTCTACTTCTATTGTAGCAGAGTTTCCTGATACATCTACTGAACCTGTATGTACATTACTTTCCATATCTAAAATATCTTCTTTGTTTCCAATTTTAAATGTATCATCATATATAGTATACTCTACACTTTCAGCCTTTACTTGACTTTTTAACTCATTAAGCTTATTTTGAGCCTCATCCTTGCCGTTTGCTGAGTCAGTAAGACTTGTATGATTTAGTTTTACTTTAAATTCAGGTGGGGTTGTAACTATATTTGAATCAGCATATAATTCAGCTTTTGGAGTTAATGTTCCTAGTTCATCTGTAAATAACTTTCCACCAATGTTATCATTAGAATCTTCAAACGTTATATTATCTATACCCAAAACATGTAAATTATTAATCTGATATTTATCATAATTTATAGTAACCTCTCTGGTAACTGTATCATTTAAAGTCTCAGTCGTTTCTTCAGTAACAATATTTCCATCATCACCAATTGTTTGTACCTCTACATTGTAATCTACAGATAATTTACATTCTTCTGATGTAATCTTCATTTCTTCTTGTTTTTTACTACCAAAATTAATTGCTTGTATAATAAATGGAGCTGTTCTAACATATGGTGCTAACTCTCCATTTGATGGTACATAATCTGCTTCTTGCGAAAATAAGTTATTTATGCTTCTTTCATTGTTATCTGCATACTCGTTACCTGATGTATATTCTTGATTTGTACCTCCAGAATATTTAGGCTTTTCAGTATTTATAAAATCTAATCTTGCATCTGTTGTAATATTAGTTAGTTCACGTGGTATGCCCTTTTCTTTATAATAAAATATAATTACTGTAAAATCCATGACATTACTACTACCGATATTATGCTCATTTAAATTTTTAATTCCGTATGTTGTAAAATTTTTTAGTATATCTTTATACGAGGTGTTTGTAAGTACCTTCATTCCAACATATGTATAATCAGCAGTATCTGCAGGTTCTACACTAATACCTAAGTTTACTGGAAAAGAATATTCACTTTGAAATCCTTTCGTGATAGGAAGAGAAACTAAATTCTTATTTTTATTCTCAATAGTAATATTCTCTTTTCCTTTTAATTCGTCAATTACATAACTATTATTTAATTCATCTATACCTAATTTAGAGTTCGTCGTTTTTACATGACTTACATATAATCTTCTAGCTGTTTTATTTTCATCTGGTCCTGCATCAAAATAGAATATAAGAATTGAAACTATTCTTTTGCTTACATCATCTTTAGGTAGCGTTATTTCTTCTACACTTGAATCACCCGTCGGTTCTTGATCTGCATTTATAGCATAAGAAGCTTGTTCAAAAGTCTCTGCCTCTGCTTCTTTATATTCAACATATCTTAATTCCGAGCTTACATTTGAAAGTTCAGAAGTTATAAATTTAAACGGTTTTCCTACTTCCCATGCTATTTTACAATACAACCCTTTTGTATCATTCCTGCTAGCTGTATATGAAGGATTATAATTATATTCAACCTTTAAATAATTCTCAATTGCCTTCTGTCTTAATTCATCAGACAATGGGGTACGTGTTGTACTATCGTAAAAATCTATATATACTTCATTAACCGGTGCTACTTCCTCATAATAGAAATAAATACGAAAGTCTGATTTATTAGTTGCAGTATAGTCTACAGCCATAACTGGTATCTTATTTTTTTGAACCTCAGGATCAGCTCGATTTTTTGAGCTTACTGTTACCCAAGTACCGTCTTGCAAAACTTCAGCTTTATATCCAACTATTTCATAATCATGAGTTTCACCATTACTATTTTTAACATTTTTAGCAGTTACATATCGAGCCCATTTCTTATTATCATCCCCCGTAAATATTTCAAATGATGATGGTATTGCTCTTATCTGTATTGGCTCATATCCACTATATACTTCTTGAACAGTACCACTTCTTTGATCAGTAGTAAGATGATTTGCAGTAGTTACAGTCCCACCAAAACTGCTAGCCTTTTCAATATATCCACCAGTTTCTGTCTTTTCAATATTAACAGCAAAATCATTTGTATCTGAAATTAAGTATACCTCATTACCAGTTCCAACAGAATTAATGTCAACATGTGATACAGAAATTGTGTTACCTACTATATGTGTCGGTATACGTATCCAATTATCATAATAATTTACTGCACTATAAAACTTATATGCTTCGTCAGGAAGTCGTTTATCTCCGGTATCGTAATAATCAAATACACCATAATTTCTTGTATTAAGATAAGATGGTTGAGTATACGTATTATTTCCAAATCCATTTGCTAACATAGCAAATGCTGTTTCAAAGTTTTTAAAATATTGGGATCCATTAATTGTAATTTCCTCGGCACCACCATCTGAATTTAATTTTTCAAACATTGGACTGTCAATTTTAGTATGTAGAGAATCACTTACTAAAAGTTCATAATATTGATTTTCCTTGATTTCTAGTTTTCCTTCTATTGCCGCTAATAAATCTTTGTATTCATTTTCTGTGATTCCATGATCTACTAAAGCAACACGACTATTAGATTTCTCTTCACCATAACTACTAGTGCCCGGCGTTTCATCAGGTCCATGTACAGTTCTAGATGCCATAGTATATGGCTCTTTAACTTTATATACAATACTACTTTTATAAGCATCATAATTACTGCTTATCTTAGCTTTTTCATAACCTAATTCACTATCTATTATCTCTGTAATATTAACGCTATCTGTGTTAAGATTATTTGGATAATCAATTTTTATAGGTTTTTTTGAAACACCAAACCCAACTAAAAAACCAGGAGCTTCGTCATCAGTCTTATAGTTTGTACCTTTTTCCGTATGAAAAGTAAGATTTACTGATTCATAACTCGCTGTAAACCTATCTTTATTAGCCAGTCCTTCTAAATATTTATCATCATATCTTACTATAGGGGTACCGGTAAAGCCATAATTTTCATCAACAGGCCATATAGATAATTCGGAACTTTCAAAATATTTTTTAGTTGGGTTTCTCCAAACTAAAAAGTTTTGAGGATCTTGATAGCCTCCTTGTCCATCCTTACCCATATAATAGGTTAATATTTTAGCTTCAAATATAAGGTCATTTGCATATACATTAGAAGGAAGCAAAAATAACATACAAAAGCCAATAAATATTAATAAATATAATATATTTAATTTTTTTAACAAAATTAATCACCTTCTTGCTTTAATTCATTTTTTGACATATTAATTAACATACTATATATACTGTTTAATTCATTATATAAGCTATCTGAGTTTGCTACACCAGAAAGGTTTGCATCAATATATAAAGTATAAGCATTTTTTGAATATATTATATTTTTAGCTTGTTCTAAATCATAAAATAATATATTTTTATCAGTTTTGCTATTTACAATTTGAAATTCTAATTTAAGTCTTGCCCTATGAATACCTGCTGAAGAATATAGACAAGGCTCAACAAATGTAGCTTTACCAGTCAAAGTTATTTCATTTTCTTTTACATAATTTACATATTTATTTGTTATTTCTTTTCCGTTTACAAATAAAGCGGTAGAATCTATTATCTTTTCATATAATTTATCAGCATCCACAGTCTTGTAATCAATATTTAATAATTCATTATAATAATCTTCTATAGTATTCTTAATTTCAGCATATTTTGAACCTTGAAATTGGTAAACTTCTACAGGTTCAGCAAAATTTAAAGAGTTTTCTATATTATTTCCCATAGGTTGTTCGTAAACTTTTTTATCAACATTATCTAAAATATATGGATAAGCGTCAGCATTGCTTGGAAGTTTCTCTGGATCTGTTACTATTTTTCCATCTCCAACAACACATAATGAATATTTATCTATATATTTACAGATTATTTTATTTACATCTCCTTTGTATAAAGTTTTACCAAATCTTTTAGCTTCATAATCTGTTATTATACCTTCATCTTTTAAGCTATTTATTAACTTTTCATCGTTTTTATCACTCATATAATCTGACATTTCATTTAGTAAATACAATTTACATCTTTCTATATATTTTAATAAATACTCAATTGTTGCATTTTGTTGTAAAGTGCTTTCATCTGCTTCATTTTCATTTAATACCTTAGTATCATACAATTCATTTAGCCATAAACTATCTTCAGTTATTTCCTCTCCAAAATTATAAGATATTATACTAACATAATTACTTATATCTGTTATATTTAATGAAGCTCCAGTAATAATTTTTAATACTTCCATATTAGTTACTTTTTCAGTTGATTTGACTTCATTATTACTATAAAGGTTATCCAAACCATATGCCTTCATTTTATTTTCATATTCTTTGTATTCTTTTGAATTATACCTTAAAATAAATTTTAGATACATTGTTACTGGGATAGAAACTATTATTAATATTGCTACTACAATTAATGATATCATTAATATTTTTTTCTTTTTTCCCATTTTTGCACTATTTTTTTTCATACTTTACCTCTTTATTTTCATTTTATTCTTTCATTTTTCCTGTTCCCCAATTATTTATATTGCCTGGTTTTATAAACATATTTTGTGACATTTCTTGTAGTGGAACTTCCAAATACATACTATGCTCACCAATTTCATATGTTTTTTTACTATTGTCATCTAAATAAACTACATTTGTCAAATCATCTGAAGACTCTAATTTATATGTCACTTTAACTCTTACTCTATAATCTTCTCCATCATAATATACTACTGGAAATATTACATTTGCTTCTCCACTCATCTTTATTTTATTTTTCTTTACATATTCTATATAATCATTTAATTTTCTCATGTCTGGCTTGTACAGCAAAGATTCTTCTAATAATAGATTAAACATTTCTGCATTTATTTTTTCATAATCCACATTTAAAATTGTATCAAAATATGAACTAACTTTTTCATCTATTACTTTATAATTTTTTCTTTGATCTTTAAATAAATTTTTTGGTGATATAAATTTATCTGGATTTTTTATATAGAAACTCATCTCATATACATTTTTACTTACATTACTTAATATATATGGATAACTTTCTTCATTTGATGGTGATTTTTCTGGATTTATATTTAGCTTTGCTCCATTTACAGTTATTAAATTGTATTGTCTAACAAAGTTAACTATCATTTGATTTAAGTAAGCCTTTCTTACATCTTTTTTTGCATTTAATTTTTCTGAACTATTATCTATTATTTTATTTGCCACCATATCTTTTATAGCTATTTGTTCTTCATTTGTATATTCATCAAAATCGCTAAAGTTTGGTGTTACACTTGTAGTAAGTTCTTCTTCTAATAATGATGATTTAGCTTTAGCAAGTAAACTTATACAATCTATATATGATATATGTTTACTATATTCTTTTTGCATTTCTTCACTATTTGAAACAAATTCTAAACTTTGAGCAAATTCTATCCAATTTTCATCTTTATATGATTCTTCCTCTTGAATATATTTTGGTAAATCATCTATTTGTAATACAGTACTAAGTATTAATTTTACAGCTTCTGCATAATTAACTTTTTCACTCATTTTCGCAGATTCATTATCATATATCGTATTAAATCCATATATATCCATAGTATTAAAATAAGATTCATAAGGGGTATAATCTATACTAAGCTCTGAAATAATCCAAATTATGCCTGGAATAGCTATTACTAAAATTGCCAACAAAATAAACCAAATTTTAGATATGTGTCTATCTTTTTTTACTTTATTTTTCTCTTTAGAATTTTTCACGTTATTTTGATAACTTGGAGTAATTTTTGGTGATTGCATATTTTTCATAGTACTACTATTATCAATTTTTTTCTCATCGCTTTCATTAATAGTTTCTTTACTAATGTTATTATTTATTTCAAACTTATCACTGCCAGTATTATCCACACTATCCACACTACTAATGTTTTGATTATTAGTAGTATCATCTTGTACTTTATTTTCTAATAAATCTTTATTTTCTTCCAAAAACTATCACCTCTTATTTTTGATTATGGTTTACAAATAGGGCAAGGATAAAATCCTTCTGCTGAAATCCATCCATAGTTTTTATCATCTTCTTCACCCATATCATCTTTATCCTTTTTATATGCGACGCTTGCAGATGCCGCTTGTTGTTTTGTAGTTACATATGAGGGTGTAATTACAAAAATTTTACCATCAGCTCCCATTTTACCATTATAGTTAGATATTCTATATTCAGGACAATTTATATCCTTATGATATAAATTATATTTAAACTTACTAGTATTCGTTGATATTTCACCCACTCCAGTTGGCAATGAGAAATAATATTTATTAACTTCTTCAAGTTTTGTAGTAGAATATGATTTTGCATTCAAGTATTTATTTCCTATATTTATTCCCTGTACAAAAGCAAACATACCTATATTTTGAATTGCATTATTCATATCATCTTGTGTAATTGTCGGGAAGACAAAATTATACTCTATTCCTGCTGCATTTGCATAAGAAGTTGCTTTATTAACTGCATTTGATATTTCTTTTGTTATGGTATCAATTATAACTTGTTTTCTTTTTGATTGTAATAGTTTTACTACATCATCTATTATATCATTAGGTGCTAATACAGAGTTATTTTCACTATCTGAAATATAAAAACTTTTTACTTCACCGTCAAAACCACTTGACCTATGATAGATATAGTCATCCATTGTAAACTCTACTGTATGTATTACATTATTAGTATTACTAGTATTACTAGTGTCTATTCCATCAACAATGCTATTATCATTTTTTATAGTATATGTATAGCTATAATATCTTTTTGGCTTTACAATATGCTCTATATTTGAAGTGCCATCTTTTTCATATTCTTCCATTGAAGATATATATACTCCGTTATAATCTAAAATTGCTATACAAGGTATAAAAGTTTGTAGATACTGTTCTGCTCCTTTGTTTCCTTTTATTCCAAAATTATTATATAATGATGATAAAAAAGTATTTTTTGCAATTTCAGGATTTACACTAACCTTACTATTTTGCAATCCAGAATATCCATAGTCAACTTCTGCATCTGTGTTTTCAACCTCTTTCATTTGGTTTGTAGCATCTTCAACAGCGGCACTTATTATTTTTTTATAATACATTTCTTGTTCTTTTGCCTTTATTGTAAATGATACATTTACATAAACAATTATTATGATTGGCAAAGTTATGCCAATAAATACTAAAGCAAAATCTGTTATTTTCATACCTTACCAATCATCTCCTTTCAGTCTTCTAAACCGAACAACTTTTTCCATTGCTCATAGTCAAACTGTTGTGAATACTTAATATATTCAGCTCCGGTATTTTTCACCATTCTCATACGTTCCATCTTCAATTACCTTGAAATAAAATCTTTGGTTTATTCCATATGCCTCAGTAGGAAATGCATATCTTATAACTATGCCCATGCAGTTATCCCAATATCCTGCACCTGAAAATTTGTTATTTACACTTATTGCTATCGCAGTAGCTGGAAAATCTTCACCACCATCACACATACGTTTCCCATTAAAAGTTTCTTCGTGGTCTTCGGTCATACACCAATCACTTTCAATCCAACGCATATTGCTAGTAGATGCTTTACCGGCCAAATCAAAATATGGTGAATACAAGTTTGACAAAGGGCTGCTTCCTTTTGTGAATTTTTCGCCACTGTTTTTATCACGAAAAGATAAAGTCATATTGCCTTCTCCAACGCTTACACTTTCTACATCACTGCTTTTCACAAAATAAACACTCACACTCATAAGGTTTTTTTGACCTGGCAACATTAAAAACATTGAAACTCCATTTTTATAATTCTCATGAGCCTCATCAAAAGGTACAAAAAAATACAAAACCATACTATTTCTATTTGGAATTATTGAACCTGAAGCATCTGGCCCATCTGCAACTACTGGCTCTGTTACAATAACTTTTAATTCTGAATAACTATTTTCTACATCCGAACCCTCTTTTGTTCCCCATGCTTTTATTATATACGTTCCCACTTCATCAAAGTTATATTCTTCTACATTATTTACAATTAATTTTTCGCCACTTTCATTCCCTGGAGAATATTCTTTTTTAAGGTCACCATCCTTTGTTATTGTACATTTTAATCCATCAATATACCTATTTTTAGTTATATACGCAGATGTAATCTTAAAATCTTTGCTTTCTCCAGTTGTAAGTGTTATTGTTTCACCCATACCAGATACTGTTATCTCTTGAGAAGAGGCATTACGTCTATACACTATAGTTGCCAAGTCTGTAATTACAGTTGGATGTATTCCATAAAACTTAGCATCTACTTTTTCCCATGATTGATTTTTTATAATTCCACCATAATTTACAACAATTCTATCCTTTGAAGCAGTTGGAACAATTGTATTAAATATAGCTCCAGCCATTGTTGTATTACTGTTTTTCATTTTTACATAAAATTGGTCACCCTGATTAAAATAATATGCTCCGTCTTTTAATATCCTATCATTTATATTTGTAATATCGCCTGTATTTGCAGCATCTAACTTAAATATATCTGAGTTGTAATTTATTAGGTATTGTTCATTATATTGTCCTGTCCCACTTCCATCCTTATTTATCTCTTCAATAAGAAGCTTTCTATGAGCCTCTAATTGTATATCATAAATATTTCCTGTGTCGCCTAGGAGGTTTATATAATTATCATACATCTCCTGTGTCAAATATCCGGTTTCTAAAACTTCATCTACAAAATTTGTTGTAGCTTTCAAAGCTAAGTTGTACGACATATCATCTTGTCTTTCAAAATAGTTATATAAGGGAAATATAACTACCAGAATAACAAATACAAGCATAGCTATTACTATACTTAAATTATCTCTCATTTATATATTCCCCCTTTCATTTATGTATTAGACTTTATATTTACAGTTATTGTCTCATTTGTTCCATTATCATCATATTTTTCAATAGTTAATGTATATGAATCAGCATTGAGATTATTTATTAATTCTTTGTAAGACTTGTTAGATTGAGCTATACCATTTATTTTTAGATTAATAGTATTAGTATTTGGACTTCCCTCGTCATATTTATCTTTTTTTATATAATTAAAATAATACGAAATTACATCTTCTTTAGTTAAGTTAGTTTTTTCAGCAGGAGCTGTTATAACACTTTCAGTTGTAACGCTTTCGCCGTAGTTATACGCATTTTCAGCTAATTCATTTACATTTCTAAACATATATAATGTTGTAGTAAGAGCTGCTATAAACACAAATATATAAACACCTGTATATATAGCCTGAAATGAAGACTCTTCCATGTCATATCAACCTCCTTTTTATCAACTTCTTATATAATCTTACTAAAAGTAATTATAACTTTTCCTGTATTATCGTTTATCGTTCTATTTGCTTGAAATTTTTGTGCATAGGTTCCATCTGTAATCCTATCATTTTCAGTCCACCATGTAGCATTGGTTAAATCATGACCATTATAGTTAAAATCAGTAAATGATACATAACTTTTATACTCATCTTGACTGTATTTATTTAAAGCGTTTGCAATATCAAGACCTGTTACTTGTGTATTATCAAATTTATCAAATTCCGAAAATTTACTTGTAAGTGAAATATCGGTTTCATATACATCTTCATAAACATTTCTCATAGCACTAATTACAAAAAGTATGCCTGATGTAATTGCTATTGTTATAAATATACCAACTGCAATTACAAGTGCTTTGTTAGTAACGCTTTCCAATGTATATCACCTCCATTAAACTCTACGTTTACTTATCTTCATCTTCTATATGCCAGCTAGATCCCTTATATAATCAAGATCATCATCGTTTACCACGCCATTTCTATCACAATCAGCCGCTAATTTTTCTTTTAAAATAAGTGAACCATTATTATTAACATAATCACTAACTAAATTATAATCTTCTTCATTAACTACACCATTATCATCAACATCTCCATATAGTCTTACCATATACTCTTGATTTTTTATTGTTCCACCATAGTTTATATATACTTTTGTAGTATTATCAGAATTTGCTCCAAAAGTTAAAGTATTAAATAATACTGTTGCAATTGTTATATTTTCATTTTTTATAATTACATTAAACTGATCGCCTTCATTCATAGCAAGTAAGCCCTCATCCGCAAGACCATACAATCTGGGAAATGCTGGTAAAGAGTTTTGCTTCTTACTGTTGTCTTCAATATGAGTAGCATAATTCTCATATTCATTTTCAGCAATAAATGTACTTAAACTCGTATCAGAAGGATCAATTAGCGATAAGATTTGATCAGTAAAATATCTATATTCCGACATTTTATATGTAATCCTTGCATCCAAACTATCGTAATTTTCCTTATTCTCAACTCCAGAAAAGATGTTTTCTTCTTTTGAAGTAATATATCTGTTATAATCATCTCGCTTAAAAATATACTCATAATCTTCTAAAATGGTTGATTTTCCATCTTTCACACCTGTAATTTGTATAATAGGATTATACTCCTTTGCTATATATTCTAATTTTATATCATATACATTTCCTGTAGTAGTAAGTTCAGTTATAAAATCATTATACATATCATAAGTAAGATATCCTTTTTCTGTAACGCTATTAACAAAATTTGTAGTTATTTGCAAAGCTAAGTTATATGAAATATCATCTTTTTTTTCAAATGCAATGTATAGTGGCAATAAAAAGAACATCAAAACTGCAAGAAGTATTGAAAATATCCTCTGCACATTATCTTCCATATTTTACTCCTTTATTGATAATAACCTCTTATGTCTATTACTTTTTCCCATCTAGTATCTTTTTCTAATTTAAATGTTTGATTTGGCAATATATAAGGGACAATTTCTTTTAAAAATTCTGAAAATGTATATCGGTGGGTATCAGAAATTTTGGAATATCCTCCATCATCGTCACGCACTGCAATAAGAACTGGTCTAACCTTATAGTCTATATCATTACGCATACTAAAATAATTTATTAAATTTTTCAATTCTGTCCCTGTTATAGTATCTTTTAATAATATTTCTTCTATACTTTTTTCATAAAGACCGGCAATATCAGTACCAGAGCCAATTTGTCTTACCATGTCTTTTGCAGCAGTATAATACGTTAAAACTGCTGAAATCGTTATAAGTGCAATAAGTACACTTGCACCAATTGTTATCGCTCTAATAGCTACATCATCCATGTCTTCACCACCTTATTAAAATAACTACATGTTTTAAAAAATATGTATATAATACATACTTTTTAAAGCACATAATGTGCTTTCTTTTAGTCTATTCTAAAAAAAGCTATACCTAAATTTACTCCATTACATTTTATAAGAGTTGCTTTATATTTTGAAACAAGACTAATATAATTTTTTTTGCTACTATCTGAATACGAATCTAAACTTGCTCTGTTATAATTTGATAAATATCCAATAGATGTATCTTTTATCATTATACCATTAATATCATCATAATTATTTGAGATAATTACATTATCATAATTTGTATTCTGTGCAAATTTAGCGGTTTTTCCTGTAACAAAAAATCTATATGCTGCACTATTATAATCTGTTGCTTTATTAAAAAGCATGACTATAACTTTTTGATTATTATAATATTTTTCAATTGCAGATAAAACCTGACTTCCGGACATTACTTTATTATTATACATATTTGCTTCATTGTTATTAATAGTTGCTACAAGCCCTGCAGCACTACTTACATTTAAATCCATTCTTTGCATTAATTCTATTGTTATAACTATTAAAGCAAATACAACAACTGATACAATAATAAAAGTTCCTATATGTTTTATTGTAAGTCTTTTTATTTTTTCAAACATATATTGCTCCTTATTTTTGTAATGACATATATAAGTTAGAAAGGTATATAACCATATTTAAGTATAATTATATACCTTTATAAATGTTTTATTCAACTTGTGTTCCATCAAATTTATTACCAGCATTAGTACCTGTATAAAAATTTACACATGCTGTACCAGTTGAATCACTATATAAAACTTTACATTGATACTTTTTAGTATCACTTGCTACTGCATTTTTAAAATCAGTATAACTTGTTTTTATAACTTTATTAACTGCAACTTTTATAGAACCATTTGTTCTATTTAATAAGTCAGAAGCCGCAGCTCTTGCTTGAGCACCAGTAAAAGTTTTCCCGTTATATTCTTCTGCCATTTGTGTTCTTAAACTTTCAGATATACCTGTTAATTGATTTGTTCCACTATTTAGTAAATCTTGTCCTATGCCAGTTATAAGCATAACTGCTGCTATTACAATGATTGTGATAAATAATCCAACACCAATCATTATCGCTTTTTGCGCATTATCCATATATTTTTCCTCCTTTATAATAATTATTGAGCTGTAAATGTAACTGTTATTATTCCTGTATCTGTACTATCATAATCAACAGATGACTTCCATTTATGTGTTGCTCCAAAATTATTTAATACTGCAGTAATATTACTATTTGTTGGTGCTAATGTTTGAGTAACGATTCCACTTGCTTCTTCATTTGAACTCTTTGAAAATGTGATAGTTCGTGAACCACTTGTAAGTTTTTGTAGTGCTCCACCAGTAACCTCATAGGAATGTACTAACTCTACTTTTACAGAAGCATCATTTCTATTAACTAAATCATAACATGATGCTTTTAATTGTGTAGTTGTAAAAGTTTTTCCATCATATTCTTCTGCCATTTGCGTTCTTAAGCTTTCAGATATACCAGTTAACTGGTTTGTTCCACTATTTAACAAGTCTTGTCCTATACCAGTTATAAGCATAACTGCTGCTATTACTATAATTGTTATAAACAAACCAACACCAATCATTATCGCTTTTTGCGCATTATCCATATATTTTTCCTCCTTTGATTAATTATTATAATCCAAAGAAATCTATAATATATTCTTCTTCATCTTTTACTTGTAATTCAAAAGGTTGTTCATCACTTAAATAAAATTCAAATAATGTTTCAAAATCATGTATGGAATTTGAACTATTAAATTTTTCTCCATAAATCTCTAAAGTAATTCCTTTAAATTTTAATAATTCTTTACATGTAGGTATAAGCTCTTTTAATGTGACTATCTTACCTTCATATTTTTCTTTAATTAGTTCCTTCGTTTTTTGCGATATATAATTATTATTATTACTCTTGATACTTTCAATTAATTCTTTACCTAAAGTAATCGTAGTTATAACAATAATTAAATATAACAAAAATATTGATACAATATTTTCAAAAGACTTAGAATAATTCATTATTTATTTCCTTGCAATATATATGTTAAACATCAATTAATAAAAAATATATATATTATCTAAAAAAGGTTTCTTTATCTCACTTTATTAGCAACTTTTTTATTTTATTAATTGATGTCTTAACCTTATTTAAAATGTCATTACACTAAAGTAAGACATCATCTGCATTATACTTACTATTAATAGTGGTGCAACTAAATATCCACCAATAAGTATAACCATAGGCGTAAAGCCTAATACTTTACCATATGTAACTTTCTTTTGAACTAATCTTTCATTTGCTTCCTTTCTCTTTTCATGGAAGAAAGCTCTTTCAGTTTCAAGCTCGTCGAAAGCATCTCTTATAGGGATTCTTTCAACAGCTGACTCTAACTGTTCAACTATTCTTTCAAAGTCTTTATATGGTACGTCTTCTTTTAACTGTTCAAGCGCTGCCTCAGCACCCGCTTCATAGTTATTAAGACACGTTGCAATCGGTTCTTTAAAAGCATATGAGAATCTACACAGCCATTCAAGTATAGTTTGTACATCTATTCTATCTATATACATAAGCATAAGTATAATAGATTGGAACTGCATAATCTCATTTTCTTTTTCCATTTCTCTAATCTTATTTTTTATAATAAGTATTAAAGTTGGTACATAATATGCAATTACTGCAACTAAAAGAGATACAGCTACATGCCAAAATTTAAGATATGAATTATTTACAGTATCTATTTTGTTATATACCCTATCAACTGCTGTTTGGTCAACAGTACCAGTAACAGGATCTGTAAACTCAAGAGCTAACTCCTCTTTTGTTACTCTTTTATTTCTATATTTATCAATATAACTTTTATCTCTATCATTTAAAGCTTGTGCTGCAGCCTCTTGTTCACTTGATAATTTACCAAATGACAAGAACTCATCACTTACTTTATTATATGCTGCTGCTACATCAATTCTTTGAATATTAAACATAAGTATTAATACAAGAACAAATGTAACAAGTGCTGCTGTTAATTTATTTACATATAACCATTCAATTGTAAGATAAGCATTTGTATTTTTTATAAGGATTGTTTCATTTCTATTTTTTCTAGTATGTGGCTTTGATTTAAATGCATCTACAATCATTTTTACAAAATGATTTTTATATAGCTTGTCTTGCCATTTTTTATTAGAAACTCTATCAAATTTAATTTCTTCAGAATCTTCTTTTATAATTCTTAACATTAAATATGATATAAATATTGAAACAATTATTAGTGACTGGACTATAAATCCAATACTACTTGCATAGAAGTTTGAAAGTGCAGGGAAATTTGATTCAGCCCAACCTTGCAATGGTTTAATTGCAAAAAGCGGTACAACTGCAATTATTGTTAAACTTCTAAACATATAATTAATTTTATCTCTTTTTAATATCTCTAGATGAATTTCTGTTAAAATGTTATTTAAATTTTTAAGATATACTGATGTACCATCAACTTTTCTATCTCCTAAATCTAGAGTTAAATATGAAACACCAGCAAATAGTTTCAAGAAACGGTTTGGCGCAGTATCATAATATCTCTCAAGCTCAGTTTCAGGATTTTCTGAAATCATAGCTTCCTTAATTCTCTTAAGCTGTGGACCTATTTCTTTATCTCCAAATTCATCTATAGCTTCATTAAAAGATTCTTCAATCATTCCATGTTCGTGGAATGCGTGTCTTATACTTGTAAATACTTCCGGTAATTGCTTTAATATTTTTTCAGATACTGATGTAATACCAATATCTATTATTTTTTCGGTTACAATAAGTACACCTACTATTACCATAAGTGACATATATAAGTCATTTATTAGGTTTAGAAATACAAATAGTGATACGAATAGAAATATAGCTGCTAGTAGCATCGATTTACCTGTCCTACGCCTAATTTCATATTCTGTATAATCATTTGTCATTTCCATTTTTAGTCTTGTCTTTTTTGTATAGTATTTAACTATTGGCATTTTTACAAAGGTAAGATATACCATTTGATATATTCTATCAAAACCATCTTTTACAGTTCCTCTGTTTTTTACAACAAGCTGATCTTGACTAAATAGTGCACTATTCTTTCTATATTTATGCTTTAATAGTCTTAAGTATATCAAAAGAATCAGCATACCAACAACAGATACACCTATTAAACCTCCAGCTATATATGGTATCAACTATATCACCTCCATGCTACGTCAAGGAAGTTATCAAAAGCCTTAACATCTTCTGGTGACATATTATCTCTCATAGCTTTAATATTTTCTTCACTGATAGGATTTGTGAAAACATATTTGCCATCACGCCATTCAATTATATTTTTGTAAGTATAGTTACTATTTTGTGTTCTGTGTTCAAAATATTCAACTGCATTATCCATAAATTTATCTAATTTTCCTGCTAATGTATTTTGTTTTACATAGTCGTTATTATAGTTAAATTCTGGATCTAGAGGAATACATTCAGTTATTCTTTCTATATATCTAGTACCATCTGTACCTCTTTTTAAATGTATATCAAAGTTAATTACTTGTACAACCTGTACCTCAGCAACATTTTCATCTGTAAACATTCCTATTTTAAGTAATGAGTTTCTAAGTGCTGTTATTAAGTTAGGGAAAGTTTTAGCATGGTGAGTAAATAATGTAAATTTAGATGCAACCTGTGCCATCTGAATCATCCATGCAGCAACCGGATCGGTTGCAACCTCTCCTAAGATGTTAACTCCACCATCAGTTTTCTTCTGTACATCAAGTCCCATCTGACCTGTAATTGTATCAGTTTCTCTTAATGACAAAATGTTATGATATGGATAAATTTTTCTTAAGTGTAATTCGAATGCTGTTTCCTGTACACGAATTGTAATTGTAGGATACAAATACTTCATTATTGCCATTAGAAGTGTTGTTTTACCACAACCCTGTTCACCAGTTATTGCTGTAACTCTAGCGCCTCTAATTAAGTATTTTAATAATTCAATTACATTTTCTTTATTATCATGTATTAATAACTGTTCAGCAGAAATTAAAGTAGGTGGTGCAAACTTTCTTACGAAGAATGCCCAAGATTCTGAGAAGTTAGGTCTTAAAACAACAACTCTGGAACCATCTTTCATTTCATTAATCTTAAATCCAACAGATTCAGATAACTGACCTGGGTTATTAAATTTATATATATTTTGACAAACCCTCTTAAGCTCAGCTTCACTTCCAAAAGATAAGAATGAAAGATATGTAGCTTTACCTTTATAGAATATCCAAACTGAATCATAAGACATTGGAATTTTTCTATTTCCCATTTGTTCAAAGTATTCATCCATTCCTGAAATTTGATCTAGGAATGAAGGTGGGATGCCAGAAACACCGCCAGATACACCATCAATATTCATATCACGAATATCATCAACAACACTATATCCTTTATATCCTTGATATATCCTTTGAACAACTATCTCAAGTTTATCATCAAAAGTAAGTGTATCTTCTGTTACTTCTCTTGCAAAAATATTTTCTATTTCTTTAGCAGTTATAACATAAGAAGGTACTTCTGGATCAAACTCATATTTTGGAAAGTCCAAATTATACTTTGTTATAAGTTCTGTTAAAGCCTCTGCCTTATATTTTTGTTTATATATATGAAGTAATATTTCAAACTTATCCTGAGGTGTCAAATCATCAAAACTATTAAAAGGAATAGCATTATTTATATTAAGTTCATTAACCTTGTAATTATTTCTAAGTAAGTCAAACATTAAAGTTTTAACATACTTCTTATCGCTAGAGTCTGCATATCCTGCACCTTTTAGTGCCTTTTTTAAATCATATTTTACATTTTTTCTTCTTTCATATTCTTCTTCTGATAGTGCTAAATCGTATAAGTTCATTCTGGTAATTTCATCAAATTCTTTTTTGATGTATTCTCTCATTCTCTCAATACTATATTTTTCTCTTTCACGTGTAAGTTCATCTTTCTTTTCTTCTTGATCAGAGTTTTTTACTTTATACCAAAAGAAGCCAACGACAAATACTATAAGTAGAATAATAAGTAAAATATTGAAAACAAATGCAACACTCATTTTATCACCTCTTTTAAAAATTATATATTCTTTATTTTTTCATCTACTACATTTTATTTAATTATCTCTAATTTTTGCAAGTTCAAATATTTTTTCTACAGCTAATTTTACTTGTGATATAAAATAGCCATTGTAATCTCTTGAGTCTGCATTTATATTTCTATAAAAGAAATCTATTACATTTCCATTATTGCATGCATCGGAAAATAAGTAATTATGTGGAACTGCGTATATAGGTTCTTTTAGCCTATATTTCGTTTTAATATTAGTTAAATTATACCTCGAATTATTTTCATAATCAGCAACAAGTATTATTTTAGTTTTATCTTTTAACTCTTCAAGACCATTTACTTTTTCAAAAAAGTTTCCAATTTTTACCTCATCTTGATTTAGAACACATACAACAATTTCTGAATCAGCTAAAGTGTCAATCTTAAATTTTTCATCAGTATTTTTGGGTAAATCAATGAAAACTAAATCATATGCTTCTGCAGCTTTTCTTGTTATATATGGAAGATTTCTAGTTAAATCTTCATAATCATCTTTTACTTTAGAATTGATACCATATAGTACATCCAAACGTTCCTTAAGTACTGGCTTTGCGTAGTTTTTAATAGCATCTGCAGTAAGTTTATTTGATGTTGCAAGTCTAATTAATGCACTAGCACCAAGATTTGCATTATCAAAAGCTCCACTTGCAATAAGTTCATCGTAAGGAGTGAAAGATGATTCTATTTTTTTAGAATTAAAATGTCCTTGCATAAGTAAACACGTAGCTTTATGTGATATTCCCATAAGCGTACTTACAGCAATAATTGCATGTGTAGTTCCACTCATAGCAGAATCTGGACTCCAAAACACTACTCTTGGCATTAGTCTCTCCTCCTTTTTATGCTATTTCTAACTTCTTTTGATGTAACGTCATCAATTATCTCAGATGTAATATCAGCCATAGTCTGAACATACATCTTTGAATGTTTATTAATATTAACAATTCCGCTTAACTGTGAATCAATATTTGCCATTATATCTTGTGGGTCATTTGGCACTTCATATTCAGGTTCAATCCATGACACATTATATTCTTTGATCTGTTCATTAAAATAGTTTTCTGTTGCTCTAGACATGTATGACTTAAACCAAACTTTAGTAAGTTTTAAAGTTTCCTCTTGTTGATTATATACCCTTAAAGCTTTTACTAAATCTTTGTCTTTTACAATAGATAATACTGATGTATCAATAAAGAAATAAGTTTTATCAATTCCTCTTGTTCTAAAGAATTCATAACCTTTAGGGCTATCTATATCAATTATGATATAGTCATATAGTCCAATGTTTATTCCTTGCTCAATCATATAATTTTCTATGTCATGCATACTATTAAAGCCTACTGCAAAATCAATATTGTTATATTGTGTCACATATGATCTACCAATATTATCAAGAGCTGGTATAACACATTTTAGCTTTTGATCTAAGGTTGCATCTACTACTAATACAGACTTTTCCATTATATTAATAGTCTTCGCTAAATTAATAGCAAAATCATATTTATCCATGTATCCAATTAGTCCAATTACTGACATTAATATTCCTCCTTGTGTCTTTCATTAATTATTAGTTTAAATATTGATTAAAGCAAAATTATTCGGTAGTTGTAGTATCAGTAGTTGTAGTATCCACTAGTAATTCATTTCTTAAAGCCTTTTGATTTGATATAGCTGTTTGAGCTCCTGAAACTACATTACTATAATTTTCGCCTGTATCTGTTTTGTAATTTTCAATTCCATTTTCGATATTAGCTCTTGCTTCTGCACTTAATTTTTCTTTAGCTTCTTCTAATATATTTCCATTTGCTTTCATCATTTCCATTACTTGAGTATTTGGCTGGTAATTTTCAATAGTTCTTGTTATAGCATTTGCATAGCTTCTGTATTTTAATACTAAATCGAAAACTGTTTCTACAGCTTGGTCAGTTGTTTCTGTTTGCATTGCTTCTATTTCTGACTCAATTGCTGCTCTAAGCTTACCTTGTACTATTTTTGTAACATCTTGTGTTTTTACTGTTCCGCCAGTCTCAGTTGTTGTTACGGTAGTATCTCCTGTTGTATCATCATCAACTTCAATCTTTTCGTCTTTAACAACTTTTACTTGTGAATCACTATCTGTATATTTTGTAGCATATAATTTTGTACCACTATGCAAGAAAGAATCCACCACAGCTGCGTTAAGTAATAATCTTTCATCTTCAGCAAGATCTAACCACATTGTTTGACCATTGATTTTTTTAACTATTTTTTGAGCAAGAACAATATAGTCAGTACCATTTGGATACATTATACGTATATCAACATACTCATTTTCAAACAAATCACTAGGCATAACAACTGTATTAATTTCCTGTGATCTAATATCTGCTGAAATTATATCATCTGCTACCATTGACTCTACTATAGGCATATTAGCTGCTATATTATAATTTGCTACTTTACCAACAATATCAGCTGAAGATAAAGAATTGTGAGGAGCAGTTACTTTATGTATTTCTTGCTCAGTTATCATATCATCAGTTATAATTTCGCCTTGTGATATATCACGTGTTGGCACAGATACTGTTACAAAATACTTTTCTTTGAATTTTTTATTTGTTCCTTTTTGGTAAGAATCTATTGTGGATATAGCCCACCATAAAGTAAGACCTATTCCTACGACACCTATAGCAACACCAATCAAAATCCCTTGTATAGTCTTCTTTTTAATTTGACTCATTCCCATCATAAGTTATCAACCTCCATTAATCACATTATGTGTAATTACTCCATATAATATATAGCATTTTATCAAAAAGTTCAATATAAAATAGTCATTTTTTTAAAATGTTATAATATCGTAAAAAATGTGTAACAAAAGTGTAATATTATAATATTAATATTTTTTATAACGTTAATACGGCATTTTACTTATATCTTACCATATTAACATATAAAATATTTACATTTTATATAATATCTTAAAAAGTTTATACTTCTTCATAAATGATATTTAGCAGTATTTTTTAGAGATATAGTTATAGTTATAGTTAATATAAAAATATATGTTAATTACTATATAACTATATTAATTTATAATGCACATTTTTATTTGTCGATTGTAGTAAAAAAAGTACTAGTTTTGTCGAATAGCAAATTTCTGTTAATAAAATATTTACAAATCAAAGATATAGTAGTATAATGAATCTACTTTGTTATATAAAGTAATTAAAGTAAATAATTTTTAGTTTTTAGTTTGTTAATTTTTAATTTAATTTTTGTTATATTTTAATTTTGTTTTATTATTTTTTCAAATAATTTAATCTAGCTTTTATATCTACTGTTTCAAATATATTTTTAAGTATAAGTTATAAACTTTATATAATAAAGTAATCATAAAAATGTTATATCTTTTTTTGTATATATTAATATATTTTCTCATGTAATTTATATATTTCATAAATTTTTATTATATTTTTTTAAATCGTATAACTACCTAATAAGTTTATTTTAAATCTCAATATATCATAATAATATATATTTTTTGATAAAAATTATTGCATTTTATACAAAACTTAGATATAATTAGAAAGGAGCAATAATTGAATAAATCTAATAATAAAAAAGTTTTTAAAGTAAAAGATGACATAGTATTTAAAGAATTATTTTCAGCCAAAGGTAATGAAGATTTTTTAATAGAATTTTTATCATCATTACTAAAAATAGAAATTAGAAAAATAGAAATACAAAAAGAAGCAGAATTAAGTATTCAAAATGTACTAGATAAAACAGGAGCAATAGATATAAAAGCAGTATTAAATGATAATACGATAGTAGATATAGAAATGCAAATAGATAATGAGAATAATATAATAGAAAGGACAGTAAAATATTCATCAAATTTAATATTATCAAGTTTAGAAAAAGGAGATGATTATCAAGAAATAAAGAAAACAATAATAATATCAATACTAGATTTTAATTATTTTAAATATGAAGATTATATAACAATAATGGAATATCATTTAAAAGGGCATGATGAATATGAAATACCAAAACTACAAACGTATTATTATATAGAATTACCAAAGTTTAGAAAAAGAAAATTAGAACTTGGAAATAAGGTATCAGAGTGGCTAACATTTATAGACGGAGAAAATAAAGAAAGGGTTGAAAAAGTAATGGGAAGTAATAGTTTAGTAAAAAAAGCAGAAGTAAAATTTAAATATTTAACAGGAGATGAAAATGAAAGAAGATTAGAAGAGCTAAGAGAGAAAGCAAGATTTGATAGAGCATGTATGATAGCAAATGCGACAGAGAGAGGCCTAAAACGTGGCTTGAGGCAAGGTAGAAAAGAGGGCATGGAAAAAGGCATGGAAAAAGGTACAAAAAGTGAACAAATGCGTCTAATTATATCAATGTCAAAAAAGAAATTATCAATTCAAACTATTGCTGAAATAACAAGTTTATCTAATGAAGAAATTGAAAAAATATTAAATTTAAATAAATAAGTCTGTAATAATCATACATATCTTATAATATAGCTAAAAAAATATTATATTAAATAAAATAAGGTAAATTTAACTTACCTTATTTTTATTATATAAGTAAAAAATCTGCATAAATAGTGACTTTTAAAATATAATGTAATAAGTTAAATAGAGGTGTTTTTTATGTATAAAAATTATAACTTAAAGAGATTAACATTTACCTTTTTTATTTTCATCTTCTGTTTTAGTATTTTCATATCAAGCGCATATGCTACAAATTACATATATGATTTAAAGGGCAGTAATGATGTAATTTTTAATACAGATGAATCAAGTATTAGTACAATAGCAGAACCAGAATTTACTTTTCAATCCGTTTCTCAAATATTAATGGAACCTACTACTGGTACAATACTTTATGCAAATAACGAAAATGAAAAGCTTTTACCAGCTTCTGTTACTAAAATAATGTCACTTCTTTTACTTATGGAACAAATAGATTCAGGTAAAATAAAATACACAGATAAAATAACCTGTAGTGCTAATGCAGCAAGCATGGGCGGCTCTCAAATATGGTTAAAAGAAGGAGAAGAATTAACAATTGATGATGCATTAAAAGCAATATGTGTAGTTTCAGCAAATGATGTTGTAATGGCTGTTGCCGAGCATATTGGGGGTTCTGAACAAAATTTTGTAAAAATGATGAATGAAAAAGCAAAAGAGTTAGGAATGGTAAATACAAACTTTGTAAATTGCCATGGTATTGATGAAGAAAATCATTATACTACAGCAAAAGATATTGCACTTATGTCAGCAGAACTTATAACTAAACACCCGGACGTACTGAAATACACTTCAATTTGGATGGATACTTTAAGAGATGGCACCTTTGAACTTTCAAGTACTAATAAATTAATAAGATACTATGAGGGAGCTAATGGTCTAAAAACAGGATATACCTCAAATGCACTATATAATTTATCTGCAAGTGCGACAAGAAATGGAACAACATTTATATCAGTTGTTATGAAAGCCCCAACATCTGATATTAGACTTGAAGAAACAAAACAACTTTTAAATTATGCTTTCGCAAACTATGAAACTAAAAATATATGTGACGCTAATACAGTTATAGATACAATAATTATAAATAAAAATGTAAATAATGAAGTAAATGTCGTTATAAAAAATACACTAAATAGCTTGGTTGAAAAAGGAAATAAAATAGAAACAGAGCAAGTTATCACATATAACGAAAACTTAGTAGCTCCTATAAAAAAAGATGAGCCTATAGGTAAAATTGAATTAATTGAAAAAGGTACAGGTAAAACTTTAGGAACTAGTGATTTGATATTAGAAAATGATGTTGAAAAATCAGGCTTTATAGATTACTTAAAAAAAGTATTTAAGTTATATATAATGTCAAACTAACTTTAAAAACTAAGTAAGAGTGTAGGCAAAATGTTACCTACACTCTTTCATATGAAACTATTATCGCTTTAAAAATCTATCTTTATACCATTTAAGTTCATTTACGTCGCAATATTTACTACGTATTAAATTTAAATTGCTAAAATCAATAATATCAGAAAATACTACCTCTTTATCATCATCTTCATATATTGGTAATTTAAAAGTTCTTCCTCCATAGTATAAGTTCATTAGCTTACTTGCATGAACTTTTCTTGTAAATATTAAATTATCATTAAATGTATACTTAACTAAAATCTTTTCGCACTGTTCATATTCATAATTATCTTTAACTGCGCTCATAATAAATTTATTATCCTTTGAAAATTCTTTAACAAAAGACTTTGGCAAAAATGATACATCAATTTTTTCTACACATGCATTAAGTCTTGTATTTCCAAATTCCTGTAAGACCATTTTTAAATATTCACATTTTATTTCTTCTTCTATATCTCGCGCATAATAAAAATTAATTCCATCTTCTATATCTTGCACATAACAAAACCTAAGTGCATCCATATTATAAAAGGTACCATATAATATTTCTATAGGTTCAAAATATATTATGGGCAAATGTATAAGGCTACTATCAAATTTACTATAGAAAAGTTGGTTCAGGCGTTCAGCAACACATATAACTGCTATATTACCGTCTTTATCATATTCACAAAGGAATATATTTATTCTAAACAAATGACTTGTAACATCATACATATACTTATCATATAAATATATGCCATCTTCCTCAAGCTTTGCATAATCAATATTAGAACATAAAATCTTACCAAAAGGTAATTTATTGCTATAATATAATTTAAATGAACGTCTTTCAATAAGTTTTTTCTCAACAAATGTCCTTAAATACTCATCTTTCGTTTTATCTTGTTTTTTAGAAACACTTTCATTAATATACGCTTTATAAGTATTAGATTTAAATGTAATGATGTCTTGCGAATTTAATACTCTTACTTGTCCTTTTACAGCATTAATCAAAACATCAGCCCCAAGCAATGCACGTTTTACTGTATAAATTTTTGACAAAAACTTTGCATCAATTTGTGTTTTTAACCCAAATATACTAATAGGTGCTTTAAAAGAACTCTCTAAATTAATATTTTCAGATTTTACTGTAAATATAGCTTCCATACTATAATCGCTTAAAAAAGAAGATAAATATTTATCGTCAACATACACATCACACATTTCCATTTGTTTCTTTGTAGTTGCAGTTAATGGTTTACTTTCAAATTTAATATTAACGTCAAAACCACTTATATCTTTATTCTCTTCTTTTTTCATATCTTGTTTTATAACACTTTCAATATGTTTTTGAGCAACTTCAAAAAATCTACTCTCATATGATGGATATACCATAATAGTAGAATTTTTAAAGCATTCATATATAGCATCTTTTAAAGATATATTTGTTTCTTTATCTGCAATATTAAAATATCCAAATTTATTAACAAAAAATATCTCAACTTCTTTTTCTACTAATAAAATAAGTTCATCTTGCACAAAAGTAGGCACTAACGCATGAACAATATAGAAAGTACATTTGCCATCTAATGCACTATCTTTATTATTAAAAACTTTTGTAGTACTTTGTACAAAATAAGTTAAATGAAAAGTTTTTGAATTAAAGATACTATTAAAATATACATCATCATCACTTATTACATCACCTATGTTTAAAACTTTGTTATATGCAATATATACATTACCAAATTTCTTAACATATGGTTTAAAATCAAACACAACATCGCTTTTAACCCTTTTCATAATAGGGTCAGTTTCCATATTTTTCCGAATACTTTCAAACCTTTCTTTAAATAACTTCATCTGATTAGTCATTTTCAATTCCTCCTATTTATAATTAAATTTAGGTATACAAATAATATGTAAAAAGTATATCACACCCTATTATAAAAGTCAAGAAATAAATCAAGTGCTTTATATAATAATTATTGACATAATTTTAGTTTAGATGTATAATAATAGCATAAAAATATTTGGAGGGATTACTAATGTATGTTTCTGAGATATTAAGAGATATTATCCTTACAAGTCGTAATTTTTTAGAAATAGCAAGACCATTTTTTTGGGATGAAAACTTTTTAAATTCTTTAAAAGATACAAAAATAGATGACTGTAATATAACTGATAAGTATAAAGAAAAAATTGTAACTTTACATGATGTATTTTTAAAAGGCTTAAATTACGGGAAATGTGGATTAACTACACGGTATTTATTACAGCACTTTGATAGCATTGATAAGTATTCTGCTAAATTATGCTACGGGGTATGTTCCCTATTAAAAGACACTAAAAATTCACCAAATGGTAAACATGCATTTATTGAATATAATGGATACATGTATTGCACCACTCTTATGTTAAAACTTCCAGTAGCAAATATAGATAACTTTGGATATAAAATAAATAAAATTATAAATATTGAAAGTTCACGTATAATTTCTGAATATCAAAAGTTTTAATAACAAAAAAAGAGTAATTAGACTATAAATCTAGTTACTCTTTTTATTATTCTTCCTCAAGTATTTTTGCACACTCTGGGCATAAATACCTATATTTTAATTCTTTTCCTATCTCCTCAGTATAATGTCCACATCTTGCACATTTTTGTCCTGGTTCTTTTTGAATATCTACATCATGCTTATCTGTAACATTACTTTCTATACTAGAAACGTTAATGCATTCAAGTAGTGCCCTATAATTTTCTTTAATAAATTTATCTGTAAATTCATTTGTATTAACTACAACTTTTGCTTCTAAAGAATTTTTTATAAATTTCTTTCCTTGTGCCTTTTTTATTTTTTTATCAAGTTTTTGCTTTACAGCAAAAATTTTATCCCATTTTTGCTCTAATTTAGTATTTTCCTCACTTTCTACTTTAATGTCATTAAGTACTATTTTATTAGCATATAAATTTCTTTCTTCTTCAGTGGATTTATGCCATATATATGGCCAAATTTCTTCTAATGTATATGGAATTAACGGTGCCCATAAATTTGATATAACAAGTATAATATCATATAAATTTGACTGAACACTTCTCCTTTTTTTATTATTTGCAAGTTGAATATATAAATTATATTTTATTGATTCAAAATAATTATTGCAAAGCGTTTCCATACAAAAATTCATAAGTTTTAAATACACGTTATAGAAATCTAATTTATTATAACATTCTTTAACTTCATTTATAAGTTTAGATAACTTAATATATATGTATTTATCAATATCATTTCTTTCATTAAGCGCAACATAGTTTTTAGTTGGATTAAAATCATATAAATTTGCTATAATATATTTAAAAGTTCTTCTAATATTTTTATATTTTCGGTTTATATTTATTAAGCTCTGTCTGTTTAATGTAATTTTATCACCAGAAGAAGACATTGCGGCCCAAAGTCTTAAAATATCAGTACCGTAATCATTTACAGTATTCATTACCTCATTTTCAACTTTAATATTTGCAGTACCAATTTTCTTTTTGTTTCCTTTAGAAAAATCTTTTGGTAACTTTTTATTTTTCTTTTTATTTTTTTCATCTACTTTAGTATTTTCTGTTTCATTTTTCTTATCTAAACTTGTATTTTCATTAAATATTTCTTTTTTAGTTTTTTGTCTTACATTAGAATGAATTAATATTTGATTTAACTCATCTAAATATTTATTAGGCTCTTTCATAAAAGCTATTGCCTTAAGATTTTCTAAAAAACTCTTTTTGCTTTCTATGCAAATTTCATATTCTTCATTATTTTTTTCTGTATTTTCATTTATACAAATATATTTAAAGAAATTATTTAATGTCGCATTTTCCTTAAAAAAGAACCCACATCCACACTTACATGAGATTTGACCTTGAAGAAGTTCTTCTGGTGTCTGTTTATACCAAGTATCACTTCCTCTTGCATCAAAAGCCTTTTTTATAATCTCTATTGTCTTTTCTCGTACTATTTCAGCTCCACAATCTGCACAATAAAAGACAGGTATAGGAGTACCAATAATATTTTTATCAGATATTAATGCCTCTTTAGTGTTATTTATACTATTAATACTTCGCTTAAATTCCTCATCTTTAAATTTTTTACTTGCTATCATTTTAGTTTCAAGAGAATTTACCATATCTTCTGTTATTTCAGAGTTATCAGGTTTTAAGGCGTACCATTCATTAACACATCTATATATAGTTTCACTCTCACATTTATCACAAGTTGGAACTGATACCTTAGCTTTTTGTATAGTATAAATAAAGTCAGATTCTTTTAGATACTCGATTATTTTATCATTAATTTCTAAATAATTCATTCCATTATATACAATAGCAAGTCCATTTGTAACACCATGTTCATTTAATATAGACTTTATTGCTTCTTTTTTTGTATCCTTTAATATTAAATAATCAAGGTAAGTATGGCCAGAAGATACTGTTCTAATACCTGTAGAACTTAAGTCATCATAGCACACATATTCTTCATTTGTTAAAATTATAGAGACCCTTTTTCTATAATCAAGTGGGTTCATACATAATATGTTTTTTAGTTCTATTGCCTTATATGTTTCTTTTATATCATATTTTATTATGAATTCCTTTTGCATTACTTCATCTACATATTTAGAAGCAATAATATAATGATACTTTACATTATTTTTGGTTGTTTCTACAAGTGAATATTTTAATTCTTTTGCTATTGCTATATTTTCACTTGTAACCATTGTCCATGGTCTAATATTACTTACAACAAAATATGTATTTTTTAAATTTTTATACTCACTAAATAGACCTTTATCATCTTCTACTCTATATAACACATAATAATTATCTAAATCTTTTTTTATAAATTTTAAATCTTTTCTTCTTTTATATGTTGCACATTTAGCACACCAATGCACAGGACGTAATTCTTTTTTTATTCTTCCGTCTTTATACAAATGATAAAAAGTATCTATCATATTCATGTCAAATTCTTTTTTTATTGTTGTAATATTTTTTCTTTCATAATTGATAGTTGTACCTAAATTGTTTATTTCTAGTATTTGACCTTTAAATGTATTATCAAGGTCCTTCCTTTCTTGTATTCTTAATTTTACTAATTCTTGGATATTATTTTTATCAGTTGGGAGTGTATCTATTTGTTTCATATTAGATGTATTAGTAAATAATAACTCATGAGATGCAACGTCCCCCTGTAATAATTTGCTTTTTATTACAAAATCCTTTAATATTTTATTTAATATAATTGTAGATGATAAACTTGGCTCTATATATGTTGGTAATTCTTTTATCTTATACTTACTTCCGTCCGTTTTTTAAATTTTTATTTACAATATATATGTATTTTTTATCATCTTGAATTTTTGTTAATATATAATCTTCTTTTCTAACTTGATTTCCTTTTATTGCTATTGTTTCTTTTGGTAAATTAAGCGTTTTTGTAAAATCTGTTTTATTTATTATTTTCATTTGTTTACCTCCAAAAAAGTGCAAACCTTTACATTATTATTATATATAAATTATATTGCATTAATAAATAAATATCAATAATATAAAAAGAAAATCATGTAAAATATATTCGTTTTTTGTTACTCAAATTTAAAGTGAAAAATTTAAGTATTTTACATCTAATTTATTTTTATCTCATATTGGCATATATAGAATTCCTTATACAGCAATTCAATTTATCAATTAAATATGTTCTCATATTCAAATAATAACTATATTATTTTCTTTTACATATTTTATTACAATTTCTGATAGCTTATACATAAATATTTTTTTGCTTTTTATTAACTTTTAATTTTATATGTTTACAATTTTTACTTTTTTAATATTTATATTTTGTGACTCACTCATTTTTTATTTAGATAATTATTACTATTTTTTCCCTGTTAATACTAAATGCTGCTTTTTTATTAGCATTTTTTAATAGTTACCATCTATTATTCACATGTTTAACAAAAATATGATTTATCAAAAATACCAAATATTAGTATTTCATTTCATTTTATTTTATTTTATTCTATTTTATATTTATTTTTATCTTGTTCTTCTAGTACAAGATAAGATTTTAGACAAACAATAGGTCGAAAACCTATACCACTATCAAAGTAATTGCTATAAAGTAAACCACCGATATTACTTACTTTATTTAAATCCTGTGCAGGATGTGCAGATGGAGAGGCCAACCACATACTTCCTGCCTTATTATTATCAATTAAAGTATATAAATCATCATACGAATTATCATTTTTTCTAAATATATAGTCGCGATTTACAAAACTATCTGTTCCTTCATTTTTATACACATATCCAAATAAATCCTCTACTTGATATTCTATTTTCAAATCTGGATATTTTTCGTTCCACGAATTTATAAATATTTCACTTGTTGGGCCTCCTATTGCGTATTCTGCATTTTCACCTGCAAATACTTTCCATGCAGTTGTATCTAACATAT